>JAFUJE010000056.1 GCA_017473795.1 Clostridia bacterium | reverse complement strand
AAATTCCGAGAGGACAAACTATCACAATGTATACAATTGGTAACTTTACTGATTTGTGTGCGGGGCCTCATGTTGAATATGTAAAAAAAATTAAAGCATTCAAGTTGACACAAATTACTGGTGCTTATTGGCGTGGTGACGAAAAGAATAAAATGTTAACTCGTATTTACGGGGTAGCGTTTGCAAGTAAAAGTGAGTTAGAAGCATATAATGTTTGGCAAGAAGAAGTTAAGAAACGTGACCACAATAAAATTTGTCGTGAATTAGGTTATTACGTTTCTTCTGAGTTAGTTGGTCAAGGCTTGCCATTGTTTACTCCAGCGGGTACCACAATCTTACGTACCATGCAACGATTCGTAGAAGATGAGGAAATCCGTCGTGGTTATCTTCACGTTAAAACCCCATCATTTGCGAAGAGTGATATGTTTAAAGTTAGTGGCCATTGGCAACATTACAAAGATTCTATGTTCTTAATTGGTGATGAAGTCCTTGATGAAAATTTAATGGCTTTACGCCCAATGACGTGTCCAATGCATATTTTACTGTATCGTAGTGAATTAAGATCTTACAAAGATTTGCCAATGCGTTTTGCTGAAACTGCTAAGCAATTCCGTAATGAAAACAGCGGGGAAATGCATGGCTTGATTCGTTTGCGTGAATACACATTAAGTGATGGTCACATTATCGTTCGTCCTGACCAAATTCAACAAGTTGTTGATGAATGTATGGAATTAACAAATTACTTCTTAGGCGTATTAAATATGAAGGACGATGTTACGATTCGTTTATCTAAATGGGATCCAGCAAATAAAGATAAGTATATTGATTTACCTGATGCATGGGAATGGAGTCAAAACGAAATCCGCAACGCATTAATACGTAACAATTTGAAATTTACTGAGGCCGATGGTGAGGCTGCTTTCTATGGCCCAAAAATTGATATTCAAGCGAAAAACACTTACGGTAAAGAAGATACCTTGTTTACTATTCAATTAGACTTTGCGTTGGCAGAACGTTTCGGTTTGACTTACATTGATGAAACCGGAAAGAAGGCTAAACCGTATTTAATTCATCGTTCGTCGATTGGTTGCTATGAACGTACGTTGGCTATGTTAATTGAAAAAACTATGGGTGCTTTGCCAGTTTGGTTATCACCGACTCAAGTTCGTATTATGAATATTACTAACGCTCAAGATGCTTATTGTGAACAAATCAATCGTGCATTGTTAGCGGCAGATATTCGTTCCGTGACTGACTTACGTAATGAAAAAATTGGTTTAAAAATTCGTGAAGCAACTTTGAAAAAAATCCCTTACAGTTTAATTATTGGTGCGAAGGAACAAGAAACTAATACGGTTGCGGTTCGTACTCGAGAAGGACAAGATTTGGGACAAATGTCGTTAGAAGCCTTTATTGAGATGATTACTAAACAAGTGAAGGAATTTAAGTAATGTTAGTGGCCATTGGTACCGTATTAAAACCACGTGGCTTACAGGGCGAAATTAAAGTGGGTATGACTTATAATCACCCCGAGATTTTTAATGAATTAACCGAAGTTTCTTTACAAGGCAAATCATATTTAGTAAATCGTGGTAGTGTGCAAAATGGCTTTGCTTACTTGCGTTTAGCGGGAATTGATACAATCGAAAAAGCCGAAAAATTACGCAATCAAATTGTGATGGTGGATGATAGTGTTTTGCATTTACAAGACGACGAAGTGCTATCCAGTGAGTTAATCGGTTTTGATGTAGTCCATCTTGGTAAGAAAGTTGGAACAGTTGTTGCGGTGGAAAATTATGGAGCGGGGGACTTTTTTGAAATTGCGATTACTGGTAAAGAATTTGTTTT
>JAFUJE010000055.1 GCA_017473795.1 Clostridia bacterium | reverse complement strand
TCATCAATGTGGCTGATAATTTCTTCAAAAATTGGTTTGCAGCTGTTATTAATAGCGTTAATAACTGGATCAAAACCGGTCATCTGATTCTGATTATAGTTTTCACTATCGTTTAGTTCTGTTAAGAGATTTTTATAATTGGTATTCGTGCTGTTTTTAAAATCATCACTGAAGCCATTACTTAAACCTTTCATGTATGTTTCGGCTTTTGCTAACCACATATCAACTTTGGCAGAAGTTCCAGCGGCATTATTGTCAAACATAAAATTATGCATAACGTAGTTACCGTTACCCAAAGTGGTGGTGTAGTTGTCTGTTATTTCTTGTTCGATGCCGGTTGGTGTTGGTTCTGTTGGTTGTTGGCATCCGGTGTACATCATGGTTCCAATCCCTAAGCCAGTTGCCAAACCAATAATTGAAACTGCCTTTTTAATGTTATTTTTATTAAATAAATCTGTTTTAATTTTGTTTAATTTTAATTTTACCATGAATATATTATATAAAATTTAAAAAGGTTAAGTCAATACTTTATGCTAAATTTTTTAGCATTTTTTGCCAAGTTTGTTAACATTATTTGTCGTTGATTTTTTTTCGGAAAATCATTTTTTGTCGTGGGGCGGACTGTGATATAATGAAAGAATGGAAATTCAGGGGACGGTTTCGGCGGTTGTTTTTGCGAATGAAGAAACCGGGTATCGTGTTTTACGGCTGGACAATAATTTAACTGCTGTGGGTGTGGCGCCCATGGTGGCGGTCGGTGCCGAATATAAATTTACCGGCGAATTCGTCAACAATGCCAAGCACGGCAAACAATTTGCTTTTACCGAACTGGTTTTAATGCCGCCCGACAGCGAAGAAAAAATCTTGGCATTTTTGGGTGGTGGTTTATTGCCCGGGGTGGGGCCGGCGACGGCACGCAAAATCGTCAAAAAATTCGGCATGGATACGATTGCTGTCATCGAAGAACGCCCGCAAGAATTGACTCAGGTCAAAGGTATCTCGGCACAAAAAGCGCAAAGTATTGCGACCAACTACATGGCGGTGCGGGAAATGCAGTCTGTGATGATGTGGCTGTATCGCTTCGAAATCAGTTTGAATTTGTCGCTGAAAATTTACCAACAGTACGGCAAGGATACGATTGCGACTGTGGCTAAAAATCCGTACGTTTTAATCGAGACTATCGACGGCGTGGGGTTCTTAACCGCAGATAATATGGCGAAAAAGTTGGGTGTCAGTTATAACGGGACTTTTCGTGTCCGGGCTGGCGTTGTTCATGTTTTAAAAGTCAGCGCAGAAACCGATGGCCATACTTACGTGACTTTACCGGATTTGTTTAGTAAGGTTTGCCATTTACTACGCATTAAAATGGAGCAGTTGACACCGACTTTCAATACCATTATTAACGAACTTTGTATCGATCGGGTAGTGGTCTCGGTTGATGTCGATGGCGTGCAGGGGTTACAGCTGATTCGATTCTTTAATGCGGAAAAAGCGATTGCACAAAAATTGCTATTGTTGATGCAGGAGCCCAAAAAACTGGACAATGTCGACGGTTTAATTGCTCATTACGAAAAATTGCAGGGAATAACTTTCCACGAAACCCAAAAGTTAGCAATCAAACAGGCTGTGACCGGCGGTGTGACCGTAATTACGGGCGGACCTGGCACGGGAAAGACTACCATTATTAAGGCAATCTTATATATTAACAACGCAAACGAAGTTACGACGCAAATGTTGGCACCAACGGGCCGTGCGGCTAAACGTATTGAAGAAACAACGGGGCAAAATGCCATGACGATTCATCGATGCTTGGAAAAGTTTTCTCATGATCCCCATAACAGTTTTATCACGCAAGACATGGTTATTGTTGATGAAGTATCAATGTGTGATTGCTTATTAACGGCGTCTTTGCTACGAAAGATTTTAGCCGGTACCAAAGTTGTTTTTATTGGAGACAGTGATCAGTTACCGTCTGTTGGTGCTGGCAATGTTTTGGCAGATATTATTGAATCTGGGGTAGTACCAACGATAAGGTTGACTCAAATTTATCGTACGGGTGATAAAGCAACAATTGCTATCAACGCACATCGTATTAATAATGGAGAAATGCCAATTTTGGATAATCAAAGTTCGGATTTCTTTTATAGTGGTGCGGAAACGCCAGAATTAATTAAAAACAATATATTGGGGTTGTGTACGTCACGAATACCACAATATCTAGGTGTAGACAGAAGTAAGGTGCAAGTATTGGCTCCGATGAAACTTGGTGCTGCCGGTGTGATTAATTTGAATAAGTGTTTGCAGGAGGTAATTAATCCGCCAGCAGAAGATAAAACAGAATTCTTATACGGCGAAACAATTTTCCGTGTAGGTGACCGAGTAATGCACACGGTTAATAACTATAAACAAGAGTGGATTAAAAATCACGAGGAAGGCAAGGGCATCTTTAATGGTGATATTGGGAAAATTGTTGAAATTAATAAGGGTACACGAGAAATTACTGTTGAATTAGAGGATGGGCGTGTTACGGTTTATCCTGTTTCTGAATTGTCAGCGTTGACTTTGTCATATGCTATCACGGTACATAAAAGTCAGGGGTGTGAATTTGATGCTGTGGTTATTCCGGTGGTTTCAGGTGCTTATATGATTATGACGCGAAATCTTCTGTACACAGCGGTGACACGGGCTAAGCGGCTGGTTATGTTGGTTGGAAAACAGGAAAACATCGAAAAAATGGTAAAAAATACCTACACGAAGAAACGTAATTCATGTTTGAATAAATATTTACAATATTTTAAAGATGTGGCATACTGAAATCTGTATGATAGACGAGATATTAAAAGAATTGGAGCAGGTGCAAACTGAAAATGATTTGACTGCGTTCCATAAAAATTACCTTTCAAAAACTGGTAAATTGACAATGATGATGGCTGGGTTAAAGGATTTATCGCCAGAACAGCGTGCAGAGGCAGGAAAACGTTATAATGAGTTGAAACGTGCAGTTGAAATTGAGTTCTTTAAAAAACAAGCATTTTTGAAGGAACAGGCTGTTAATGAAAAATTAAAAAATGATCCTTTGATTGATATTACAAGGCCCGCTATTAATGAGTTGCAGGGGACTTTGCATCCTATAACGCATTTAACGAGAAAAGTAAGTGAAATTTGCCGTTCAATGGGATTTTTGATTGTTGATGGAAACGAAGTTGTAACCGAGTTTGAAAATTTTGATGCGGTTAATGTTCCGGCGGATCATCCAGCTCGTGATATGCAGGATACATTTTGGCTTACCAATGGTAAGTTGTTGAAAACGCAAACATCGGCTTTGCAACATGAAATCTTAAAAAAATATGGGCCAGTGGTCTCGGCGATTTTTCCTGGTCGTTGTTATCGCAACGAAGCTACCGATGCCAGTCATGAGTTTTCGTTCTTCCAATGTGAAGGCATGATGGTCGGGAAGGATATTTCGATTGCTAATTTAATTTACATTATGAAGACAATCTTGTCTGGTATTTACGGAAAAGAAATTGAAGTCCGTTTGCGTCCGGGGTACTTTCCGTTTGTGGAACCGGGCTTTGAACTTGATGCCAGTTGTCCTTTTTGTGGAGGAAAGGGTTGTAGTGTTTGTAAACAGTCGGGTTGGATTGAGTTCTGTGGCTGTGGCATGATTCATGGTAATGTTTTAAAAATGGCTGGTGTTAATCCGGAAGAATATCAAGGGTTTGCTTTTGGTTTTGGTTTAACTCGGATGGCAATGATGCAATATGCAGTTAATGATGTACGCTTGTTTAATTCGGGAAATTTAGAATTTTTGCGAGGGATAAAACGATGAAAATTTCAGTTGATTGGTTAAAAGAATATGTTGACTTAAAAGGAATTACGGCAAAAGAAATTGCGGAAAAATTAACGCAAATTACCTGTGAAGTGGAAGAGGTTATTACTTTGGGTAATGGTTTGGAAAGTGTTGTTGTCGGAAAAATTTTAACGTGTGATGCTCATCCACAAAGTGACCATTTGCATCTGTTAACTGTGGATATTGGCAAAAAAGAACCACTACATATAGTGTGTGGGGCGCCAAATGCTCGTGCGGGGATTGTTGTTGCGGTTGCAACGGTAGGAACTATTATGCCAGATGGTATGGAAATTGTGCCGGCAAAAATTCGTGGTTGTGAAAGTTTTGGAATGTGTTGTTCTTATGCGGAACTTGGTTATAAGGCGGAGGATGATGGTATTATTGAATTACCGTCTGAAACCAAAATTGGAACTCCGATTACGGCGGTTTTGCCTGGTTTACAGGATGAAATTATTGATATTGATAATAAAAGTATCACTAATCGTCCAGATTTATGGGGACATTATGGGATTGCTCGTGAATTATCTGTGATTTTTGACCGTCCATTGAAACAAATTGATACGTCAATTGTTCATGAATATGATAATTTAGAAAAATTAAATATTAAAATTGAAAGCGAAAACTGTTTATCTTATGGAGCGATTAAGGTAGGAAACTTGGGTGGTGTAGTATCACCTGATGTTATACAAAATCGGTTGTATAAATTGGGACACAACAGCCATGGTTTTTTAGTAGATATAACTAATTATGTTATGTTTGCTTTTGGTAATCCGCTACATGCTTTTGACGCGCAAAAAATAGGTAAAATTAGTGTTGGTGGTGTAACAGAAGGAACTGAATTTATTACTTTAAAAGATAATAAAATTTCGGCAACTAAAGATATGTTGTTTATTAAAAGTGATGGAGTACCAGTTGCTTTGGCTGGGGTTATGGGTGGTAAAAATAGTGAAATTACCAATGAAACAACAGACACAGTTTTAGAGTTCGCTACGTTTGATGCTTCTAATATTCGTCGTACCTCTGTGGCAGTTGGTATTCGTAGTGATGCAAGTATGCGTTACGAAAAAGCTTTAGATCCAGAGTTGAATTGGCTGGCGGCTGCTGAGGTTTTGCGTTTAATGCGTGAATATGCTCCGCAAGCACAAGTCAAGTCGGCTTTTACACGTGTTGCAGGTAAGTTAGCACAACAACCAGCCCAGGAAATTACAGTTTCTAAGAAAATGTTAAATAGTTTTACTGGTGTTGATTTCGGTAAATTGGATAAAATGGTGGCAGCAAAATTAACTGCTTTGGGTTTTCAGCCAAAAATTGACGCCGAAAAGATTGTGGTGATCGTTCCATCTTGGCGTCGTTGGAAAGATGTAACAAATGCGGCCGATGTAATTGAAGAGATTGTACGAAATTATGGCTATCAAAATATTGTACCAGTGGCACCATCGGTTAGTGTGGCTCCTGTACCATATACTCCGATTGCACAAGCTAAGGATAACTTGAAAGATTTGTTAGCGTGGAAGTATGCCTTTAATGAGGTTCATACTAATATTTGGTACGATAGTAAGGCTTTAAAACAGTTAAAAATAACAGCCCCTTCATATGCAACTGTGGCAAATCCGTTCAATAAAGATGATAATCAAATACGTAGTACAATGTTGCCAAGTATGTTAACGGTAGCCTCAATCAATAAAATGCAAAACAACGTGCGTGTGTTTGAAATTGGGCGTGTGATTAATAAAGATGGTTCGGAAACTGAGCATTTAGCTGGGGTAGCGGTTGGTATGGATTATAAAGTACTAAGCGAAATGATTACAGATTTATTTAACCGTTTGGGGATTATGGTTCAATATCAATTAAAACAGTTGGATTTGAATGTTTGGCATCCTAAGAATCATGCACAAATTCTTTATAAGAATCAAGTGGTCGGTTCGATAGGAATTATTCATCCTCAAGTTATGTCCAATGCTGTTGGTTTTGAAGTAAATTTATCTGCAATTGATTTTACAACTGTGGAGCAGTGTGTGGCACCAGTCTTGTCAAAATTTCCTAAAACTCAATTAGATTTTACTTTTGTATGGAACGATGTTTATGCTGGCTTAGAAAGTATTTGGTCGCAGTTCCGTCACCCGTTAGTAACTAAGTATTGTTTAACGGCTGTCTATGAAAATAAATTTACTTTAACTTTTACGGTGTCGAGTTTAGAAAAAACACTTGACAAAGCGGAAATCAATAAAATTCATCAAGAAATTCTTGACTTTGCTGAACAAAATGGTGTACATCTAGGATAGTGAACGAGAATATTTTTTACATCGATGCTAAGACAAAAATTGTTGATTTCTTAACAACAGAATTTTCGGGCACTTTTCCTTTGAAGTTGCAAAATCGTTTTTTAAACTTCTTTCCGCAAATTGCTAACTACGAAGAAGAAGGGCAAAAATATAAACCGGCAATCTTTTTTACGAATAATATTGATACGGTGGTTAAAAGTATTCCTAATGCGACTAAAATCGTGTTGTTTAATGATGACAACGAAAATATGTTCGCATCACGTTTGAAAAGTTTGATTCCTTTCTGTAATTTGTATTGGTGTGTTTATATATCAATTTCTGAAGATAACATTGAATATGGAATTTTTCGAATTATCAACAGTATAAAAGACGAAAGTTTGGAAACAATGTTGTTTAAGTCTGAGATTTTGCAAGAAAAAAGTAATAAATTGTTTGGAATTTATGTTTATGCAGAAAATAACTGGACAATAACGATGCGCAGTTTTAAAGGGCGTGTGGTTAATGTTAATTTTGCGTTGGATATTAGGGTAGTAAACAACTGGGAAGATGAAATTAAAGAATTTGTTGATGCGAGTTTTTCTAAATTACGTACCAGTGCGAAAAAATTGCAAGAAATCAAAAATATGTATCGTAACATTTTCCGTAATGTGTCTCGTTTGGTTGATGGTACGATTTGTGTAGTGGTGGATTCTGAATATGAACCCGATGCTTTTTTTGAGGACGGTATTTGGTTGAGTGAACCGATAAATTTTTCGAAACTATTTGCCCAAACAAATCAATATAACGAACAAAAATTGACGGCAATGTCAAATGTATTTGTTACCATGTTGAATTTTGATGGTATTACTGTGGTGGATAACAAGGGGCAAATTCGTGCGTATAATGTATTTATTGAAACAAATATGAAAGTGGCGGGTAATATTATTGGTGGTGCTCGTAAGCGTGCAGCGTATACGATTATTAATAGTAAACGTCCAAATATTATCGGTGTTTATTTTCAAAGTCACGAAGGCGAAATGTTTTATGCTCCAGTTAAGAAGTAATTAATAATTTGTGTTAATTTTGGCATAATCGAAGGGAGATGCTCTGCAGTAATGGGGTGTTTTAGATTATCGTCGCCCAGTTCAATGGTAAACGATGGTATTTGGTGGTGTAGTGCAAGGTAATCGGTAAGTCCGCCAAAAGAAGTACTGGATAAAATTGCAGGAAATTCAGTTAATTCGCTTAATTTTTGCGCAGTGTGTTGGTCTTCAGAGCGACTGTAATAGATAATGTTCCCTTTGCTGTGAAGGGCTAGACTTGCGGTAGGGCGGAATTTTTTTATTAAACGTAATAAGGCATGGTTTTCTGTTTCGCTGTGTGGTGTGGGTCC
>JAFUJE010000054.1 GCA_017473795.1 Clostridia bacterium | reverse complement strand
GTTGACGAATTTTATTATGTAAACGATTTCTTAAATTAAATAAACCCAAAATGTTTTTTACATTACGGCCATTGTAACTGCGATCGTGAAGTTTACAATAGTCTTTAATGGCAGTTTGAACTGTAATGTTTGGCATGAATTGTTCAACGGTAATAAAGGCGCCAATATATTCATTGGCACTAACTTTTATTTTGCCTTTTGTTTTATGAGTTAAGGTTAGTATTAATTTAGCTAATAAACTTTTTCCGCTTTTGTGTTCGCCGACTAAAGCTAATATTTCTCCTTTGTGTAATGTTAAATTAATGTTAGTTACTAACATTTTTTTTGATGTGGTTTTTTCTAAGTCAGTAATGGTTAGCATGTGAACCACCTTTTGTTACGTAAAACTAAAATTAATACTAATTCAATAACTGGTAATAATGTAAAAGTAACTACCCATAAATATTGAGGAGTCCCCGCAACAAAACAATAAGTTAAAACCAAAATAAATAAAACTAAGCTTGTAACAATATGGTAAATGCGACTTGTTTTCTTATTATAAGCTGTTTTTATGCGTGGGTAAACAATGTAAATTGCTAAATTAATCAAAACGTACAAAGATAAAATAATGTAAATTAAATTATAAATTTCGGGTTGCACGGCATGTGTTAATGAAAATAAAAAATTAATTAATATAAAAAACATAGTATTAATAAATGCTGCTGCCATGCGTAAACGATTAATTACAACATAATCGTTGCCAACTTTGACATCGTTTAATTTTACTAAGGGACGAAGGTCATTGCCGCCAACCGTTCCAGATAAACCAATTAAGATTTGTTTATATTCTGGTTCTGGGGTTGTGGTAATCTTTTCGTTGAGAGAAATATATGGTGAGATTTGTGGCGAGTTTTTTCGTGTTGTTTTGGCTGTTTGCGCCGGAGCCGGCTCAGGGGGAGGAGTAATTGTTAATACACGTTTTTCTTCAACAATTTCTTCTGGTAGAGGATTTTTGCTTAACGGTAATGAAAAGGCATCTTCTAATGTTTCAAAAGTTTTATTTGCTGGTGTCGCATTAATAGCCATCTGTTCAGCGATATCGTTGGCGATTGTATTGTAGTTAATGTTAATTGGATTTTTGCTTAAATATTCACGACCAAATTTAGTAATGTTATAAACACGACAACGACCACCAATAGTTGATTGCTTTTGGTAACTGTTTACAAGTTTTTTAGTTGCCATACGATGCAGTGAAGAATATAAAGTCGGCAAAGACATGATTACAGTATTGCCAGAAAGTTTTTTAATTTCCTCGACCATTTCAGCACCATACATCGGCCGTTTGTCGAGTAAATTTAATATAGTAATTTCTGTCATATTTTTGCCGTGTGCCACTCTATAAGTTTAGTGTCGAAATTATCTTCTTGTCAAGTTAAAGTGAAGTACGTTATCTTTTTTTTATGCTAGATCCTCGCAATATTATTCGTACTGAAAAACGGACATTATCTTTGATGATTAACGCTAAAGGTGAGTTAATTGTGCGAGCACCTTACAATTACCCAGAAAGCAAAATCTTTGATTTTATTAAACAAAAAGAAGATTGGATTATTAAAAAACAAAATGCAATTCGAAATAATTCATACATCAATCCTCATGTTGTAAACTATACAATCTTTCAATTTTTGGGAAAAGAATTAACTCCGATTATTTCTAATGATGTGAAAGAAATTATGATTAATGATCACAAACTTTTAATCCCTGCAAAGTTTCCCAGTGATAAAATCTTAGGCAAGGTCGAAAAATGGT
>JAFUJE010000053.1 GCA_017473795.1 Clostridia bacterium | reverse complement strand
CGCTTGAATGGAGACATAAATGATTACGTGCAATGTAAATTTGTGAATGCGGAGAACGTAGAAGTCCATGACTCAGGCTTAGTAGGAAACGGAGCGCAAGGGTACATGGCGTTATCTGGGATGGATGCTAATATGATAAAGCAGTACGAAGAAGGATACGAGAAATGGGTAGATGAGTACGGAGCGACCGTCCTCGATAAAAACAGAGCAGAAAATGGTATATTGTCATTTGATATCGGTGTAAAAAATACCGATAAAGAAACAAGTAAAGACCAAGAACGATTGAATTGGTCTGACTATACTCCTATGTTCTTAATTTTAGGTTTGGGTACCGTCGCAACCGTAGTATCCTTAATTATCTACTTTGTTGTCCGTAAAAAGCGCATGATGAAAAATTAATCGATGTTATTATTTTCTAAAAAGATAGGTTGCCATTTGTTTGGTGTTTAATGTACAATATCTTGTGCCTATAGAAATTATTGCAAACTTTAACAATGATAGCCTTAGACTGTATAAACGTGGTCTGGGCATCATTTTTAATGAAGAAGTTGATGGCGATTTGAAAAAGAAAATTAAACAAGTTTTAACTGATCAAGAACAAAAAAAGATTGCAGTTGTTGCGGCTTCTGGTGAAACAGAAGAAAGGTTGGCATGTGAAAAAGCAATCTTATACGATTCTGGGTTTTCTGATTTGATTTATATACAGCCTACTGTTGCGTTGGCAGCATATTTTGGTTACCCATTTACCGAACAAGTACCTGTCATGTCTGTCGTGATTGGGGAAACGGCGACAGATTTGGCTATTATTTTGGGTGAGAAAATTTTGTACAGCGGAATTTTGGATGTAGGTACAGATTCTTGTATTAATGCCATCATTGATTTGGTTGCTGACAAATTTAATATTGAATTAAGTTATGAAACTGCTTCAGGTATTTACCATGATATTGCCTCTTTGATGAAAAACGATACACGTTATGTAAAAACGCCAGATTTTATTTTGAAAGCAGAACAAGTTCGTGAAGCTATTTATCCTGTTTACTCACAAATTATCGGGGCGATTAATCATTTGCTACCACAAACAAGCACCGATGTTATGCGTCAAATTATTAATACTGGTGTCCTGTTTGGCAGGGTTGGTGCGGGGATTCGTGGATTAACAGAAGCTGTTTATTGGAGTTTGCAATTACAATCAATGATAGCAATTGATGAAGAGAATGCAACTTTATTAGGTGCAGGTGCATTGTTGGAAAACCCACAATTATTTCTAAAATTAACATATGATGCATAAATTAGGCTGTGCGGTTTTACGTTCATCCTTTATTCATTTTGACCGCCTTAGTTGCAGTCTTTTTTGCGGCAACCGGTTTTTTTGTATCTTTAATAATTGCTGTTATCTTACATGAAGTTGCTCATATTGTTATGGCGAAATTTTTAGGAGTAACAATTTCTCAGCTTGCTTTGACACCATTTGGTGGTACTGTAAATTTGCAAACTAAGATTTTAAGTTCATATCACAAGTGTTTAATTTATTTAGCCGGACCGCTTGCAAGTTTGTTGTTAAGCATGCTTTTTGGCGTCATAGTTTGGCTTTTGCCAACGATTTTTGCTTATTTGGAATATTTAGTGGTGGCTAACTTCTTGGTTGGTGTGATTAATCTTTTGCCCATTTATCCGTTAGATGGTGGTAAGGTTTTGTCTTTGTATTTATCAACAAAATTTGTACTAATCGCTTCTAATTCATTTTTTAGTATTATTTTAATTTTAAATGTAATTTGGTTTAATTGGTGGTGGATTTTTTTTGCAGTTGTAATGTTAATTCAAATCAATTGGGAATTTAAACAAAACACATTTTATGATAAATTTAGTTATGCGGGTAGAACTAAAGTAGGAGAGTTCAAACAGTGTGCTGTCTTATCATCAATGTCATTGTGGGCAGTGTATCGAATGATTGATAAAAAACGCCCAACTAAATTTGTTGTCACTGACCAACAGAATATAGAATTTTTTGAAAGTAATTTAGAGCAGTGGTTACTTAAATATAAAACCAATACTGAACTTGTGCGGTGCCTAAAATAGACTATTTACTTTCTTTAACACTTTTTATGTTTTGTAATTCAAATCTGTATTTCTGATCTACATCTGGATATTTTGTGTGGTCGACTTCCGAAGCAAACATGTCATACGGCCTTATATATAAGCCGGTATCTCCGTATAAGGCTCTGTACACAACATATTTTTCTCTGGTTTCACTATGAATTGCAATATCTTCGACCAAATATAAATCACCTTTAAAATGTTTATAAATGGATTTAATTTTTATTTCATTCATGACTAACTCCTCTCTAAAAATTTATTAGCAATACGCTTTTTTAGATAAAATGCTGCCAAGTAAGATATGAGCAATTGGTGGCGATGGCTGGAATCGAACCAGCGATACCCGGGGTATGAACTCGGTGCATTAACCGCTGTGCTACATCGCCGTATAGATATGATAACAAATATCTTTAAATAATGCAAGATATTTATGGTTGCATTTTTCCATTGAATCGTGTATGATATTGACGTATCTTTTTCCTGCATGCATTTCATGCAGGCGTTAGACCATAAAAGGAGGTAAACATGGAAAACACAGCATATGAATGTATGATTGTTGTGGACGCAAAACTTAATGAGACGAAGCGTGAAGAATTAATCGGCCGTTTCAAAAAAATGGCAGGTGATCAAACAACCGTTGAAAAAATGGGTCAAAAGAAATATGGTTTTTATTACCTATTAAATTTCCGCGCAACTTCTGATGTTCCTGCTAAAATGACTGCGTTGATGAACATTACTGAAGGCGTTGACCGTTATTTGTTTATTGCTAAAACAGATGTTATGTTGGCGCAAGATGTTATCCGCAAACAAAATCGTGCAAAAGCTCGTGAAGAGTATTTAGCAAAGAAAGAATTGCGTGAAAAAGAATCCAAAGAAATTAAAGAAGGAGAATAATTTACCATGAATAAAGTTTTTTTAGTTGGTAATTTAACAAGAGATCCTGAATTGTCAACAGTTGGTACTTCTGGTGCCAGTGTTTGTAAGTTTGGTATCGCTGTTAATCGCCGTGTTGGTGGAAATCAAGAGACTGATTTTTACAATATTACAGCATGGAGAATGTTAGGCGAAAATTGTGCTAAATTTATCAAAAAAGGCAGTAAAGTAGCTATCAGTGGTGATATTCAAATTCGTAATTATGAAGACAAAGAAGGCAATAAACGCACTTCTGTTGAAGTTACTGCAGATGCTGTAGAATTTTTGGATCGTAAAGGTGATAATCCCAGCAATTCATATGATCAAACCAACAATGTAGAAATGAAGCCAATTGCTGATGATTCATTGCCATTTTAATTAAAAGGAGTAATTATGGGAGAAAATTTATCGACACGTGAAGTTATCGAAGAATTAAGTCGTCAAGAAAACAAGGCGAAGAAAAATTCTGGGGAAGTATCTGAAGAACGTAAAGAAAAACGTGCCCCTAGACAAAAACGCCGTGTTTGCGCTTTCTGTATGGAAAAAGACGAAGCTAAACGTCCGTTGTACATTGACTATAAAGATCCTCGTTTGAAAAAATATATTTCTGAAGGTGGAAAAATTTTCCCACGTCGTCAAACAGGTTTATGTGCAGCTCATCAACGTGAATTAGCTCGTGCTGTTAAAGTTGCTAAAACTATGGGCTTATTGTAATTTCACTGTTTAAATTAAATAGCAGTATCAAAGAATAACGCATATATAGATTTGTGCGTTATTTTTTTGTTGGAATTGGTGGTGTGTCGATGTCAGCTTTAGCTAAAATGCTTTGGTATCAAGGTAAACAAGTTGCCGGTAGTGATGCTATTGAATCGGCCAATACGCAAGAACTAAAAAACCTTGGAATTCCGGTTTATATTGGTCATTCCGAGACAAACTTACAACACGAACCAGTAGACTATTTGGTAATTAACGGAGCGATTGTTGACGATAATCCCGAATTGTTAGCAGCGCAAAAAGGCGGTATAAAAATTGTTTATCGTGAAGTCTTATTGGCGCAAATTGCCAAACGGTATCGTCAGTTGATTGCAATCGCCGGTTGTCATGGTAAAAGTTCGACCACGGCGATGATTGGTTCTATTTTTAACGAGGGCGGACGCTATCCAACCATACACAATGGAGTACAAGACAATTTGCAAATTGGCGGCAAGCAGTGGTTTATTACTGAAGCTTGTGAATTTCGAAAAAGTTTTTTGAAATTAAAGCCGTATGTTGCAGTCATAACTAATGTTGATGCCGACCATCTTGATTGCTATCGTGATTTAGAAGAAATTAAACGTTGTTTTAGTCAGTTTGCTACTCAAAGTGAAATACTCATTAAAAACGCTGCCGATGTAAACAGTTTACATTTAAAGGGTAAAAAACGTACAATTACTTTTGGTTTAAAAATAGGTGATGTTCATACAAAAAATTTGCGGCGTTTAAGCGACGGTGGATATAGTTTTGATTTGGCGATAAACTCACAAGTTTTTGGTAATTTTTATCAAATCCCTTGTTTTAAAATTCATGTTCCAGGTTTGCATAATGTTTTAAACGCTTTAGCCGCTATTACTTGTGGTTTGGTTAATGGAATAAGTTTTGCTGCTATTTATCGTGCAATTGCTAAATTTAAAGGTGTAGCACGTCGCTTCCAGAACTTTGCTAAAATAGGAAACACACCCGTTATTTTAGATTATGCTCACCACCCACGTGAGATTTTAACGACTCTTCAAACCGCAAAAAACTTGTATTCCAAATTTCTGTTAGTCTTTCAGCCACATACGTATACACGCACGTTAGCCCTTTGGTCAGACTTTATTAAAGTACTGAGTGAAGTTCCTAATTTGGTACTCTATAAAACCTATGCAGCCCGTGGAAAACCAATAGAAGGTGGTCGTGCTCTTGATTTAAGTCGTCAGCTAAAAGTTAAATATATCGCCACTACACAAAAATTAGCAGAATACCTCCAACAACAGTCCACTAATTACGATGCAATTATT
>JAFUJE010000052.1 GCA_017473795.1 Clostridia bacterium | reverse complement strand
CTTGTCGATTGGTAAATTTAAGCGATCTAATGCTTTGAAAATGTTTAATACGGCTACTGGATTATTCTGTTCGATTTGTTTCAGAATTTCTTTTGTTTCTTGACGTTTTCCCATTTTATCACATTGGCCGAGGGGGCAACCACAATGAATAAAATTTAATTCATTAGCATCACGCCAATTAATTATATCACGTTCTCTTTCTAAACAAAAGGGGCGGATTAGGGTCATGCCCGGAAAGTTTTTACTGGCAATTTTTACTGGCATGGTTTTTACTTGGGCATTTTGCATTAAATTCATCATTACAGTTTCCGCAATATCGTCCATGTGGTGAGCCAAGGCAATTTTATTACAACCTCGTTCTTGGGCGGCGGCATAAAGGTTGCCACGGCGCATACGTGCACAGAGGTAGCATGGTGTTCCACCGGCTTTGGTTACTACATCAAAAATTGGTGCAGTAAAAAATTCAAGCGGAATAGCTAATTGTTGTGCTGTTTGTTCTATAATGGAACGGTCTTGTTGGGTATACCCGGGATCCATGCATAAAAAAATAACTTCAAAATTTTGACGCTTAGCCAGTCGGCTTTGGCGACATAATTCTTGCATACATAAAGCCAAGGCAAAACTATCTTTGCCACCAGAAACACAAACCGCAATTTTATCACCATCATCAATTAGGTGATATTGATCTACCGCACGAATAAATGCCGGCCAGAGATGCTTATTTTTAGAAATAGATTTCATGTTTTTTTAAGATGTTACGTTTTGCACGTAATTTCATGTCACGACTATTAACGTTGATATTTATACGACCTTTCGTAACATCAATTTCTAAGGTATCGCCATTTTGAATGTTGGCAAAATCTTGGTTCGCATAGCCGTCGGGGGTAATATGTGCTACGGTTAGAACCGGGGTAGCAGAACAAAAACCGTCGGTTAAAATTGCGATTTCATTAGTCTTTTTCATGGCGTTGATTGTGTGTGCTACGATAGAAACGTCACAGCCCGTGCAATCTTGTAATACGACAATGCCGTTATCGATAGCGTTAGAACATAATGCCGTCATCGCATCGTTAATTGTATGGTAGACCCAAGCTTGTCCCTCCATAGTTAAAGGAGCAGTGCTTTGTGAAACAACAAAAGCTTGGTCTGCCAAAGTTGTTTTTAAAGATGTGTACATGCTGGGTGCAATTTTTAAATCAACTAAATCAAAAATATTTTGGAACATTAGCATTCCGGCAACACTGCCACCAGCAGTATGATATTGTTCAAGTTTTTCTTTAATGGTACGTTTGCTGATTAAACGTTTGGTTGTGATGATGTCATCGGCACGTTGTAAAATGGCAGTTGCGGTTTCCGTTGCCAGTTTGGCAATAGAGCCAGTATTAGCACTAATATCTGTTGCGCCAGGAAGCATTAATTCAAATGTTTCTGCTAAACGATAAAAATCAATTGTTAATGTATCTAAATTCGGGGTCCCGTTTTGATGTAAATAATTATTGATGACTTGGTCGGTTTCACCCGCTTTAATTTCACGGGTGGCAATTTTGCCAGCGGCTTCAATAATTCTTGTATCATAATTATCAATCATACCAACAGGCATTAACAAGACAGGGCAGTTAGTGTTGGTACAACCGGTCAAAACACCTAATCCCATTACACAGTTATCCACGATCGCAACGATACCGTCTAACATTTGTGTGCGGATAATACCAGCAGTATTTGCAGCAATTACATCACGGTAATTTTTGGCATATTTTGCGGTGGCTGGTGTAATCCGTTGTAAAAAATTATAATTGGCTAAATTAAAAGTTAGGGCTAAGCCACCGGCTTGACGAATCCCGCAAACTAAGGATTGTCGGATTGTAGGATTGCTGTTTTGCGTACAGTCTAAAATTCCAATAACAGTTGTATTATTGTTAGTTTGTAACAATTGGCCATTGATTGCCAAATCAGCTTGTTTTAAGAGGCGTGTGCCTTTGTCAAAAGTTTTTAAGTTCATTAGATATATTATATCACGTTGTCTTGTTTTCCTGCAAGATAATTGTTAATATAATTGATTAAATCGTAACCCAAATTATCTTCTAAGGTGTGTGATAACTTGTAGGTTGTCGCAAAATCAAAACAATTTGCACTGGCGAATTTTGCTAGGGCTTCATTTAGATTCTGGTAACCAATCATTTCAGTAATGTTGTAAAACAACAACATACCACGGGCGTAAGTATTAATTGTGTATTCGCTTGGCATTTTGTAACTATTTAAGTCTTTGTGCATTTGGCGGGTGTAACGGACGCCATATTCATCCATAATCCCTTCAAACATTTGGATACTTGCTTTGTTTTGTGCTGCTGTGTCGGCAAGCGTCTTTCCGTATTGTGGGTGCGTCTCAAAGAAGACAGCCGTGGAGTATTCGGCTAAACCTTCATCAATCCAAGCGGTACGTGTTTGGTTGTTGCCGACTAAACCGTACCACCATTGGTGCGCAATTTCATGGACAATTACCGTTTGGTATTGTAATTGGTCAGTGATGTCTAAAGCGATATAGACTAAGGCACCGTATTCCATGCCACCATGCAAGAAGTCGGTCTGGACAACGGCTAAAGTATCGTATGGATAATCAAGGAAAGTGTTAGAAAAGTATGCCAAGGCATTGCAAGCGGTATAAAGACTGATATCGGGAATTTCATCATTTAGGTAATAATATGTTACCGTGGTATTACCTACTTGACGAGAAAGTGTTTTGAAGTCACGTGACATGACAATAGCAAAATCACGAAGCATATAACCTTGGTAATGATTAGTGTCAATTTGTGTTCCGCTGGTAGCGATATAGTATCCTTCGGGCGCTTTGATTGTTACGTCGAAGTTGTATGGTTCGTTATAAAATGGGTCCCCGTTGTAACTGTAAGGATATGTTT
>JAFUJE010000051.1 GCA_017473795.1 Clostridia bacterium | reverse complement strand
ATCTAAATCTTGCACAGACAAAATTTGGTTGACACCAACGCCAACCAAAATTGCTAAATCAGGCGCAACCTGATTATTGTGCATTGCGTTCAGCCGCCGCTTTGGCTTTTCTTGCCTTAACATCGTTTTTTGTTTCGATGCGTTTTACACCGTCGTAGTAACCGCATTCAGGACAAACTACGTGAGGACGAATTACCGCCTTACATTGTTTGCATTCCGTTAAAGTCGGAGCGGTTAATTTACTGTTGTTAGCATTACGTGTATTACGACGTGCTTTTGATACTTTGTGTTTTGGTACTGCCATAATGTCAGATTATAGCAAATACCTCTTGAAATGTAAAGGACTTTCGTATATATTATACAAAATGGGCTTATTAGCTATGGCAAATACTTATTTAGAAAATGAAAGAAAGCACGCCGAGGAAATCACTGCAGCAAAAATTAAGGCTGCGCAAACAATGCCTAGCCAACCAGTTAAAAAGTTGACTACTGTTACACCGAGAATAAAGACACCAACCATATCAATTAGCGACAAAGTAATTAAAGCAGCTAAGCGAAAAAAATTAATTGCAAAAAGACGTTTAAAATTCTTAGCGGAACTCACTGGTTGTGTGTTGACCGCTTCGGCATTGTGTATCACCACTCACGTCGGTCTTAGTACATTAGAGACACATTTAAGCAATAAAGCTATGGTACAGACAATACAACGCGCTGAAGAACAAAGATATGCTCATGCTAAAGTCAAAGAAGCAATTCTTAAACAAGAAGTTGCACTAAAAGAAAGACAACCAGAACAACCTACCATGACAAACACTCATAGTGTTGACCAAGCCGTTCAAAAGTTTACCCAAGGTCTACAATCAAAATTTACCCAACAAGACCGTGAAGTTTTTGCGAAAATGATTTACGGCGAAGCCGGTTGTGGTGCTGACCCATTTGAAGTTGGTCATGTCGCATTAAATCGCCTATCTGCCCAATTTGGTAAAACCCTAACCGAGGTCATAACTGCAAAAGGACAGTTCGACGGCTATAACGAGAAAAATCCTATTGATAAAGATTGTCTCGCCATAGCCAATCAATTAATTGCAGAATACGAAGCCAACGGATGTAAAAAGTTTTGCAACTACTACTATTTCTATACTCACCCAAAAAAAGGTCAAGGTCTAAAATACAACCGCAACATCTATATGTCTGGAGCAAAATGGGTTCCATTTAATATAAATAATTACTCTGAATCATACTGCTCTACATCAATCAAACAGTCCGAGCAATACTATGCGGAACGTGATTGTCAAAATAAATAAAACTTAATTCCCAGCCAATAATTTCTCACATTCTAACGCAATCATTAATTCTTCATTTGTTTTGATGACTAACTTTTGACAGTTTGGCAAGAAACTAAAGTGGCTCATGACACGTTCAGAAACAAACTGACGATAGACACCAATTCCGCCCGTCCAAACAATTGCATCACAACCTTTCATTTGGGCAACATACGCACCGACATATTGAACTATGCGATGAATAAAAACATCAATGGCAATTTTAACTCGTTCATTAGTTTGCATTACTGGATCTAAATCACGCATATCTGATGAAATTCCGGACAAGCCTTTTAAACCACAAGATTTATTCAAGTAAGTAATCGCTTCATCAATTGTGAAATTGTGTTCCTTGCACAAAATGCTCAATGCTGCCGCATCAATATCGCCGGCACGGGTCCCCATAACTAAACCAGCCAAAGGCGTCATACCCATACTGGTATCTATACATTTCCCGTTTTGCACCGCACAAACACTGGCACCATTACCGATATGGCAAGTAACTAATTTCAGTTCTTCTAACGGACGACCAAGTTGTTCAGCGGCTTGCATGGCGACATATTGGTGACTGGTACCATGGAAACCGTATTTACGAATTCCGTATTTCTCGTAATCTTCATAAGGCAAGCCATACAAGTAAGCACCAGGCTCCATCGTACTATGGAAAGCGGTGTCAAAAACCAAAATGTTTGGCAAGTCGGGCATTTGTGCCATACAAGCACGGACGCCAGCCATAGCAGCCGGATTATGCAAAGGAGCCAAAAATTCGATACGTTCCATTTCGGCTAAAACTGCATCATCAACAATAACACTGTGTTGGAATTTTTCACCACCATGAACTACACGATGCCCCACAGCTTTAATTTCACTTAAATCAATTTGCGCCAAAATTTCTTGAATAGCTGCCGCATGGTCAGTCACTCTTTGAAGATCAGCATCGACAATTTTTTCTTTTGTCGTAGTTTCGACAACCTGATACTTGACGGAACTACTACCACAATTTAAAACTAAGATTTTCATATATTATGATTGTAGCATAATTTTTTTTTGTGGTATAATACTTTAATGAAGATTGCTGTAATTGTTGCCGAATTTAATCCCCTACACAAAGGGCATGAATATTTAATCCAGCAAACCCGTGCTTTAACGGATTGCACACACATTGTTGTGGTGCAAACGGGTAACTTTACGCAACGTGGCGAACCGGCGATTATTGAAAAACATTTAAGAGCCGAAAGTGCGGTTCTGTGCGGAGTTGACGCTGTTTTGGAAATGCCGACTGCTTTTGCAACCAGTAATGCCGAAGTTTATGCTAAAGCCGGAATCCAAATTGCAAACACAATTCCACACGCCAGTTACTTAGTCTTTGGCGTCGAAGACAATAACATGGCAATCTTGAAACAAATTGCTTACGTTAAAATTAAACAAAGTCGTGAATACGATAAGTATTTAAAAATCCATTTGAAAGCCGGATTATCTGATACGGCTGCCCAATGCGAAGTTATTAAAAAGTTATTGCCCAAAATTTCTCCGGCCATCATCACCCGAATTTTAAATGGACCAAATAACATTTTGGCGATTGAATACTTGCGTGAACTTTACCGATTACACAGTACTATCCAGCCAATTTCTGTGGCTCGTTTTAAAGACAAAGCAAAACAAACGAATACCAGTGCTTTGGCGATACGTGACGCTTACTACGCTAACAATATGACTTTTGAAGATCATATTCCGTCCCAAGTTTTACCTTTTATTATGGAATCAATCGAAAAACACCCGATTAAAGATATGTTTGAATCTACCATTCTCTTTAATGCGTTAAATGAATTAGACGTCAAGCAAACTTACAATGTAACACCGGACATTGCCAATATGTTCCGTAGTCGTCGCCCAATTACCTACCAACAATTAACGGCTACAGCACCCAATGCTCATTACTCTACGAAACAAGTTAAACGTGTGGCTTTGCATGCTACCTTAGGTGTCACCGAAAAGGACATTAACTTTATCCACCAGTTCAACCACTTACCTTACACCAATTTATTGGCAATCCGCAGTGATGCCCATGATTTATTCAGCGAATTAACTTCAATTCGTCAAACCCCAGTAATTGTTCACGGCAACCGTAACCGCCCTATCATCAATAAATATTATATTCGTCTGCGCCAAATTGACCAACGGGCACATAGTTTATACGAAATTGCTTGTAAACAAAAATTCGCACAAAGTCCGCGCTATGTTATCTTACCCGAAAATGCCGACATTGAACCAATTATTAACGACACACCCGCCGAAGACTTTACCAACACCGAAAATTAAAAAGAAAAAGCGTTACAGTTATCTAGTAACACTTTCCTTTTTACCCGATTATAATTTGACAGATTCTAACTTACGCAAAGGAAACGGCAAGCGTTCACCTTTTTTGCGATAATCTTTCAGCAGTTGCTTTTTGACAAAAGCCGGACGCAAATCAAGTTTTTCAATTTCGTCCATATCCAGCCAAACTGGTTTGTAATGACCACCTTTACGTTGCGGGTCGGTGTATTCTTCAGCGTCGGTGATGTGTGGTTCACCACTTTGGTATTCACAAACCATAAACGATTGCCACCCGTCGCCACGGTGATGTTTGTGGTCTTCGTACCAGAATTTGTAAATCTCACGGAACGGACGAGCCACAACTCCGGTTTCTTCCAACACTTCACGAGCACAAGCAGCAGACAAAGTTTCGCCTTGGTCAATATGTCCCCCCGGGAAAACATAATATTCTTGATTGTCACGTTTACGCCAAATTGCTAACAATTTATTTTCGTGGATAACGATACCACGGCCAATGATGCTAGGTTCTTTCTGCCAAGTTTTTATTTTCGGTGGTTTACTGAAACCGACCAATAATTGTTGCATTTGATATTGCACACGGTCACCCAAACGATTGATACCATCTTTAGTCATACGACCATCTTCTAAATATGCCGTACTATCAAGAGCAGTACCAACTTTAATCCGAGTTAAACGAAACATGCGAATGGGTCGGTCGGTCACAATTGGGATAATGGGTACACCGGCACGCAAAGCCACCATCGCAACGCCGTTTTGAATTTTTAATTTTTCATCGGCATTAAAAGAACGATGTCCCTCTGGCATCACCATTAAAGCATGATTTTTTTGTAAAACTTTGAGACTGTCACGCATTAAAGCCAATTCAGCGTCGGCTTTTACCGGAATTCCGCCCATGCCTTTAAAGAACCAACGAGTAAAACCTTTTTTGAAAAGTTCGCCTTTAATCCAGAAATGACTTTTGCGAAAAATATCAACAACCAAAGTTGGACCATCAAAACCATTGCGGTGATTCATTGCCAAGATGACTGGCTTACCACGGTATTTGCGTAATTCTTTTTTGTTAATCCATTTCGTCCAGAACAACAACTTATAAGGTATGTAACAAATTAATTTAAGGATAAATCTTAACATAATTTTATTTTAATATAATTGCTAACATTTCGTCCACCACTTCGTCGGCTTGACGTCCGGTGGTATCAATTTCAACAGCGTCGGGTACTTTTACTAAAGGTGCAACTTCACGTTCCATATCCAAACGGTCTCTTTCAGCAGTCAAACGTAAAACTTCTTCGTAAGTAATGTTTTCGCCTTTTTGGATAAAATCAGACAAACGACGTCGAGCCCGTTCTTCCAAACTGGCAGTAATAAAAAATTTGAAATCAGCGTGTGGAAAAGCCACCGAAGTAGTTTCCCGCCCTTCAACCACAAGACTTTGATGATTGGCGGTCGCATGTTGAATTTTGTGTACTCGGTCTTGCACTGCCGGGTCTAAAGCAATAACCGGCACACGAGCACCAACTTCAACCGTACGAATTTGACCAGTAATGTCTTCCCCGTCTAAGTAGACTAAAGTTTTTTTATCGGCACCGCATTGAATATCAATTTGGCTTTGGGTATAATCTTTACCCCGTAAATCACACACCGCAATCGCACGATAAATTGCTCCGGTATCCAAACATAAGATGTTTAACTTTTGTGCCAATTTTTTGGCAATCGTTCCTTTTCCGCTGGCGGCGGGTCCGTCAATTGCAATAATCATATTGAGTCTTACTGTAGCATGAAGTTGTTTTTTTGTAAAAGTAAATTATCAACTTGAAAACTGTGACAAAGCGTGTTACTCTGCTTTGTTAATCAGGCGCTTGCTGTCCGCTCGACGGGCAGAGGAAAGTCTGGGCATCAAATGGCATCATGCAAGTTAACGGCTTGTCACGGCGACGTGAAGGACAGTGCAACAGAAAGCAAACCGCCCGAGCAATCGGGTAAGGATGAAACGGCGGAGTAAGAGCCCACCGCACTACGGGTGACCGGAGTGGCAATGTAAACCCCATGAGATGCAAGGTCAGCGGTCGGGATT
>JAFUJE010000050.1 GCA_017473795.1 Clostridia bacterium | reverse complement strand
GCCCAACCAAAACAAACGTAATAAACAAACTTATTCCACAAATAAACTGGTAAACTGTTTTCTTAGTTAATGACATCGACGCAACGGCTGACATAGTTTGCGGCGGGAATGGGGCCAAAGTACGTTGAGTCCCAACTGTAATTGTATTCATCGGCGGAGCCACGGTTATCGCCCATTAAGAAATAATGGTCGGCGGGTACCGTTAAAACAAAGCGGCTGTGTTCGTTACTGCTGTACAAAGGATTAACGGTTAAACATTCTGTTGTGGGTACCGTCACCCAGTCCAACATATCGTGAGCGGTGGCTTGTTGGTTTAAAACTTTCCATAGTTGCGTGAAGTTCTTGGCGTTGTGTTTAGCCACTGTGGGGTCAAGGTAGGTTTCGTCCAACCTTGTGCCGTTCAAGTAGAGATAATAATTTCCGTCAGTGTAAGACATACTGATTTGGTCGCCGGGTTTACCAATCACACGTTTGATAATCAGCATATAATCGCCTTTGTCGTCGGATTGTGTATAATAATCTTTTTTTAAGCCTTCTAAAGTCAAAATCGAAATGGGGTCGCCGTTGGCTGCGTCACGGACGTATTGATAATCTTTCGTATTTTGCATGTATAGTTTAAAAACCACAATCTCACTGTGTTCGGGTTCACCGATAATGCAAGTGATTGCGCTGTCCGTATTTTTTCCCGAAGCGTTCAAGGTTGTCATCATCGACGTGCCGATAATCGGACACATAGTAAAAATCACACAGCACACAATCATCGCAATGGAAGCCACCGTAATTAAAACCGTACCGCCAATCGTGAGACGTGAAAAAAAGCGTGTCGCCTTGGACTCTTGGTGCAGACCTTTGCCGTTAGTCGCCGCCACATATTCTTGACCGACAAACTCTTTTGCCATCTTTTTATTATTATCGGGATTGCTTTTTTTGTCAATATTTTAACTATGTTTCATTTCTGGGTTTATTTATCAATTTGTCTGTCCCTGCTTATTTATGCGTGGTATTAGATTTCAAAGTATCCAACAAACCGCTACAGTGGAAAGAATAATCTTGGTCGCCGGCAATAATAATGTGGTCCAAAAACTTGATGCCCAGATTTTGCAAAGTCATAGCCAGCCGGCGGGTGAGTTGCATATCTGCGACGGACGGTTGCGGGTCGTCGTTTAAATGATTATGCGCCATTACGACTTGCGCCGTTTTCGTGGCGGTTACCAGACTGACAATCTCCCGCATATTCACATGGACCATGTCCAGTTCGTGATTCGTGACGTGGTAAACTTTCTTAACTTTGCCACTGGAACCCAAGCAGACAATGACAAACTTTTCCACGGTGTATGTGCGGAGCAACGGTGCCAAATATTTAATTGCTTGTTCCGGAGTTTTAATCACAGCGTTGTTGACCGTCTGTTTCATTAAATACGAACTAAACTGTTTTAAGAAATGTAAGAACACACCGGATTGAGCGCCGATGCCAAAAGCCTTTTGTAAGTCGGCTGGCTTGGCGTCGATGACGGCTTGCAATGAACCGAAGTGGTCAATTAAACTGTGTGCCGCCGGATTAGTATCCTGCCGTGGAATACAAAAGCCCAAGGCAAATTCTAAAACTTCGTACTCGTTGAAAGTATCCAAACCGTTATCTAAAAAGCGGGCACGCAATTTCTTACGTCGCCCCAGATGTATCTGCTGGTTCAAGTTATCTTTCGTTTGTGACATGGGTTCCCTTAATCTTGGTTTTCCCAGATTTCAATTTTTTCTTCCAAGTATTTAATCTCTTCTTGCATGGCTTGGTTATTTTTTTGTAATTGACTAAGTTGGGTGTTATAATGAGCAATAAAACCAAACTGCACTAACAAGGTTACCACCATGACAACAAAAGTAATCGTGGTAATGGTAACGAATAAACGAATGCGTTTGATTAAATCTTCCTTCTGCATTGATTTAGCATAACACTTTGTGCCATTTTTGGCAAAACGAAAACATAGACATAGTTATGGCATGGTACACCGCAATCTTTTTAGGTTTAGTGCAGGGCTTGGCGGAATTTTTGCCCGTGTCGTCCAGCGGTCATTTGTTGCTGTTTCAAAACCTTTGGGGAATTACTGACGGTGGTTTGTTGTTAACTTTAATTTTACATTTAGCCACGTTGTTGGCGGTTATCGTGGTGTATCATCGTCGCTTATGGCAGTTAGTGCGTCACCCGTGGCAACCCGAGACCTTACAACTTTTGGTTGCTACCATTTTGACGTGTGGTATCGTGGTCGCCTTTCATGATGTGATTGACCGTTTGTTTACCTTGTCAGCCTTACCGTACTTGTTCATGCTTTGTGGTGCTTATTTATTATTGCCGACGCTAATTAAGCCCCGTACCAACCAACGTTCTTGGTGCCAAGCCGTCGCTATGGGTGTGATGCAGGGGGTGGCGGTCGTACCCGGTTTATCCCGCAGTGGGTTAACGATTACCACCGGACGTCTGGCAGGGAAGTCGGCGGCGGCTGCCACAGACTTTTCGTTTTTAATGTCACTACCCATTATTTTAGCATCTTTGGTTTTTGAATTGTTGCGTGGCGGCAGTTTGGAAAGTCTGGGTTTCGGCAGTGTGGCTTTGGCATTTGTCACGGCTTTTATTGCCGGCATTGTGGCGATTAAGTTTATGTTGGATTTAACCAAAAAAATAGACCTGCGTTGGTTTGCGGTCTACTTGTTTGTCTTAGGTATTGGTTTGCTGTTCCTGTTGTAATTACATCTCACGAGAAACTTCGGTCGTTTGGGTCTGGGGTTTGTTTGGTTTAACAACAGATGCCGGTTGTGGTTGTGGCGCCGGAGCCACCATGTCTTTCGTACGTGCCGGTGCCTTTAAGTGTTTCAATAAATCTTTGATTGAGGCTTTACCAGTCCGTTTAGTTAGCCATTCGCTGGCAAAACGTTTGGCAATTTCGTCAGCGCTTAACCCTGTGCTTAACGCCAAAAGTTGCCAGTTAAACATGACGTAGCCTAAATAATCAATCATTTGTTTTTGACGTTCTTCATTGTAAGGGTGTTGGTTGAAATTTATCCCGTAAGCAATATCGGCAATGTCACCCGCACTTTTGTTCAAGCCTAAACTTGCCATTAAAATAGCGGTCTTGGTCGGGATACCATCTTCTTCCAAAAATTTTTCGGCAATTTCTTTGATACGGTCGTTCATTATGCGTTCTCCTTTTTTTCGGCATTGTCAAATGAGATACCAAAACAAAATGGTGCGAAAACTTCTTTGCCGGGCAAGTTTGCGGTTTGCATTTTGTTCACAAATTTTTTGCGGTTGTATTTAACATCAACACGGTAGATATTAAAGTTATCATCAACACCATAATTATCAATAATATCAAACAAAGTATAGAAAGTTTTGTCGCCTTTCACACAACCGGAACTGCCTTGCAAAATGTACGAGTGTTTTTCTTCGTCGATTAAAATTTTACGCTTGTGGAGATGTCCAAAGAAAATAACATCGCATTTTTTATTTTTAAAATATTTATGAAGTTCTTTTTCGGTAAATTCTATTTGGGTATCCAAGACTTTATCGTTTTCGTCGTGGCAGTAGTGGGTAAATAAAATCTTAGCGCCTTTGTAATTGATTTTAATTTCTAACGGCATTTGCGCAATAAAGGCTAAATCTTCCCGGTCCAAAGTTGCAAACGTCGTCTCAATCAATTCTTTGTTCGCATAAGTTTGGGCGGTTGCCGATTCATCATATTTGGTAATACGTTGTTCGTGGTTACCCAAAACGCATTTCACATTGTGCTTGCGTAATAAACGTAAACAAGCCGCACTGTCGGGACCAAAAACAATGGCATCACCTAAATAATACACATCGGTAATTTTGCGATTACGTTTAATGTCTTTCAAAATCGCTTCCAAGGCTTCTAAGTTGCCGTGAATGTCGCCAAAAACTGCTATTGCCATAATCGATATTATACCGACATTTTTCGTTTTTTACAATCACTATATCGATTTATGAAGTAAATTAACGCCCCAATTAAGACTGCTCCTACCACAACCAATAAATAATACAGCGGTCGGTTCGGATAAACATTGATGATTTGTAGCGGGTCACTGCTGGTCCAGAAATAAATATAATTGCCGTCCTCGTCCATAGTTACGGCATCGGCGTTAGTTTCACTGTGTCGGCGTTCAAAAGTATAACCGATGACGTATTCAAAATTATCACTGGTGGGTAGCAGTGCAATCGGGTTATAAAGCGTTTCCGTGTAAGTAATTCGGAAAGGGCGGACTACTTTGCGTGCCGTTGACTCTGGAACGTTGGCTAAAGTTAGGTTCACCGGAAATGGTTCGCTGAAGTCCGTGGTGGCGTCCGGCGTACAATCAACTGCGGTAATTTTCGGATTAACCGTGTCGGCGGAAGACCCCACAATCAAAGTTTGGATTTGGGTTTGCCATTCGGCTAAGCGTTCAGCAGTAATAAGTATCCCATTTTTGCCTTGTAAAAAGACTGTGGTTTGGTAAGTCGCTTCTTGCGGGTAAGTTTGAGTGCTGTCGTCATAAAAAGCCGTACATGCCGATAACATGACGGTTGTCAGTAATATCAATAGCAAAGCACTTAATTTTTTCATTTACTCTATCAATATGGCAAGGTTCGTGCAAAATGTCAATTAACGCAAAATTACATTACCGGAACGAGCCGAAATGCGGTCACCTTCGCTGAGAATCAAAGCGGTGTTGTGGCTGTATTCTTTCACGTAGTCGTTCACACGTACGGTAAAAGTTTTCGTATCTTCGGCGGTTGCCAACAAAGTATATTCGCCCGGACGCACAGTACCACGTTGCTTAACAATGTATTCGACACCGGCTTGCAAAACCAAATCGTTCTTTTGTAAAGAAATACTGGTACTTTTACGTTGCTTGGTTGCATACGCTACCGTTGCCGCCAAAATAATTGCTAACAAATAACAAACACCGCTGACGATACCGGCAACCAAAACTACCTGTTGTCCCACGTTTTCCGTAAGTTTGGCTCCGCAATAAACACCTACCGCCAATCCCAAAGCCACACTGGCAACAATGGTTAGTACCACACTGCAAATTTTTTTCATGTTTTCATTATATCATGTAATCTATTTCCGAGTAAAATATTTAGTTTACTATTGTAATTGCTTTTGCGGTTGTGTAAGAATTATTTTTCCAGACCCACATCTTGCAAAGTCTTTTCTGGCTTTTTCCCGGCCATTTTTAAAAGCACGCTTTTTTCGGCGTCGGTTAAAACTTGTACTTCGGGCAAGACGTATTCAATGCCTAAAAAATCATTGTGTTTAAGGTAAGCGACTGCTTCTTCAAAAGATTTAGTATAGTTGAGAGTATTTACCATTTCTTCAAAACTAGGAACAGTTTGTTTTAACTTTGTTAATTTCTTTTGTTTAGCGTGACTAACCAGCGCAAAATCTTCTTTCCGCAATGCGTGCTTACGAACTGGATTTTGATTTAATTGCTCAGGTGTGTAACTGTGGATAATCGATTTAAAATCGTCTTTCAATTCTTGCCAATAAGTGTTGGGTACATATTTTCCTGACTTGAAGTTTTGAATACTATTTTCCACGCCTTTGCATAACGCCCATGCCATCATCTGTGAAACACAATCGGCGTTAAATGGGCGGTGGATTACGCCTTGAATGTTACGAGCTCTTATTTGCCAATGATTATCTCGTGCGGTTAAACCGATATTATGTTCACAGAACGGACCACTGTAAGAGTTGAACAAACTGCTGGAGATAATCTGGATACTGCTGGCTGTTGCATTCTCGCAAGCCTGACCATACAAAAAGCCCGGTTGGTCTTGATATAGATAGATACCGTCTAAGTTGTTACGTTGGTTTTCCGTTAGTAAATAATCTAAATGATTTTTGACAACCGGATCGGATAAACTAATAACATTAACACTCGGAATTTTGTTGTTAAAAATTGTATTCGGTGCAAACGATACATTTAAAACAGTATTATTGATTGCTTTAATTTCTGATTGACTATAACCAACCATAGACATTTTTTGGTTTAAAAAAGGCATAATTTTGTGGTGTAAATAAAAAGCACCATCGCAATACGTACAAAAAGAAATTCGGGAAAAATTTTTTTTGGCACTTTCCAAATCTAATCGATTTCCTTTTTCATCGACTAACAAAGCAAGTAAAGCTTTGGTAATTACTGCATAGTCGTTATAAGTCATGATGCCTTTGCCTTTTATTTCGGACTCAGCATATTTAATTCCCATAATATCGACATGGTCCAAAGTGTGATAACCCTGCTTAGGTGCAAACAGCAAATCCAAAAAAGTTTC
>JAFUJE010000049.1 GCA_017473795.1 Clostridia bacterium | reverse complement strand
CAAGTTTTTCACGGACGTTAATGAACAAGCGACTACTCATATCGCCACCTAATAATAAACTTAATATACCTATAGCATGAAGATCTGGTTTGTATTGATTACAAACCGGAATTGCCAAAGCAACGTGTTGCTGTTCGGTATCTTTCTTTACGTGCAACCGAGAAGATGCCGGTTTAATTGCCGAAACGTTTGCTCTTTGTTTTGGTACTTGTGGAACTTCATAAAGCGGGAACTTTGGTATAAAATATTTAGCAACCAATTCTTCCGCCCTTTCAACTGTTATATCCCCTGCAAAACCGATGATTGTATTTTGGGGAATATAGTGTTTTTTGAGATAATCATAAATATCTTGCGGTTGGTAATTTTTAATCGCCTTTGCAGAACCTGCCACTGGGTGTTCGTATTTTGTATTACAGAAGAAAACTCGGTTCAAATGATCATACATTACCGAAGTCGGATTATCTTCGTGCATTGCAATTTCTTGTACGATAACATCGCCTTCTTTATCAAAGTCCTCGGCTTCAAATTTAGTATGAAAATACATATCCGAAAACAAATCAACACACGCTTCTACATTCTCGGCTATCGCTTTTGTATAGTAGCAGGTTGCACTTTCACTGGTCCAAGCATTATAACTAACACCCAAACGAGAAAACTCATCAATTATTTGTTGACCAGTTCGTTGGGTTGTTCCTTTAAACAACATATGCTCACAGAAGTGTGACAAACCTTCTTCGGTTTTAGTTTCGTCGCCACTACCTGCCATTATCATCATACTAAACGCCACACTCTTGAAATCTTCCATTGGCGTGACCGCCAAACGTAGTCCATTATTATAAGTTTTGAAAATTGTTTCCATATGGATATGATAGCCAATATCATAAATTTAAGCAAATCATAATAAGCATAATTAAGATGCCCAACAAAAAAGTTGTTATATCAAATACTATTATTTGCACTGTCCTATTCGTGCTCGGTTTTTTGGTTAGCACAGTAAATGTCGGTCAAACTTATTTAACCGTCAGCGCACCACTGTCTAACGGCAACCGCAACGAGCAACAAATAGGTTTAATGTTTATCATTGATAGTCCCGAACTAGGCAACAATTTACCCACGATTTTGGATACGTTAGATAAAACTAATTCAACCGCCACCTTTTTCTTTACAGGGACAGCCGCAATTAATAATTTAGCATTACTGCAAGAATTAAAATCTAAACAAGAATTAGGCAATTATGGTTTTTCCAATACTGCTTTAAATGTAGCCGATAAAAACTTAATCAGCGATGAAATCCGATTGGGCGACGCCTTAATCAATTCTTTAATACACACACAAATGAAATTATTTACACCACCATTAGGCTTGTTCAACAAACACACCATTGCCATGGCCGACAATCTCAACTATACCACGGTGATACCGACCAACCGAGACGCAACCATTAATTGGGAGACGGCAGATAGTAATTTAGTTTTATCTTACGCAACTCACGACATACAAAATGGCGACATTATAGCCCTAAAGCCAACTGTCGCCACTATGCAAAGTTTTTCACAAATTATTGAGAACTACACCACCAACGGTTTAAAAGTTATTTCGCTGGAGCGTCTTTTTGCGTTGAAGGAGTAACAATACGCTGTAAATCAACACGACCCTTTTCATCAATTTTAATTACTTTAACTTTGATTTTATCGCCGACTTTAACAACGTCTTCAACTTTATTAACACGTTCTTTTGCCAATTTGGAAATGTGAACCATACCTTCCAACGCTTCAGTTAATTTAACAAAACAACCGAAATCTAAAATACGCATAACAGTGCCGTCGAAGATTTGACCAACTTCAGGTTCCAACACAATATCAGCAATGATAGCACGGGCTTTTTCCACCATCACGGCATCAGCACCACCAACAAAAACACTACCGTCATCTTCAATATCAATCTTAACGCCGGTTTGTTCAATGATTTTATTGATAACTTTACCACCACTACCGATAACGTCTTTAATCTTATCAGGATTAATTTTGAAAGTAACAATCTTCGGTGCGTATTTAGAAATTTCTTTCGCCGGAGCCTTAATTTCAGAATTCATAATTTTTAAGATTTTCAAACGACCTTCACGGGCTTGAGCCAATGCGGTAGTAATAATTTCTTTATCAATACCAGCAATTTTGATATCCATTTGAATGGCAGTAATACCTTTTTCGGTACCAGCAACCTTAAAGTCCATATCGCCATAGAAATCTTCAACACCTTGAATGTCGGTTAAAACAGCAATTTTACGACTGTTTTTATCTTTAATTAAACCCATTGCAATACCTGCAACAGCGGCTTTAATCGGAACACCGGCATTCATCAATGACATTGAACTACCGCAGACAGAAGCCATAGAAGAACTACCATTACTGGACAGGACTTCACTAACTGTACGGATTGCGTAAGGGAATTCTTCTTCACTTGGTAAAACAGGAACCAAAGCACGTTCCGCCAAAGCGCCGTGTCCAATTTCACGACGACCAGGAGCACGTAGTTGACGGGCTTCCCCAGTGGCATATGGTGGCATATTGTATTGGTGCATATAACGTTTTGCTTCTTCGTCGTCAATACCGTCAAGTTTTTGGGCATCACTTAACATACCCAATGTACAAACGTTTAAGACTTGTGTATTACCACGAGTGAATACGGCCGAACCATGAGTACGTGGTAATAAACCAGTCGTAACCCAAATTGGACGAATATCTTTCGTACCACGACCATCTGGACGCACGCCTTGATTCAAGATTTTTTCACGAACAACTTCTTTTTTAATTTTGTTCATAACCTGAATAATATCTGATTTATTATCATCCCAAATATCAGCAAATTGGTCAGCGACAATAGTTTGTACTTTGTCTTCTTCGACACGACGTTTAATTGTGTCGGTTTCTTTCAAAGCAGTTTCAATAAAACTAGTTGCGAAAGAACGAACTTGCTCTTCTAATTTAGCATCAATGGTATGTAATTCAACTTTGCGTTTTTCTTTACCTACCTTCTTTGCAATATTATTTTGGAATTCGCACAAACTTTTAATTTCTTCGTGTGCAAACATAATAGCATCAACCATATCAGCTTCACTAACTTCATTAGCGCCGGCTTCCACCATTAACACGGCTTCACTGGTACCACTAACGGTTAAATGTAAATCGCTTTGACTTTGTTCCAAAGCTGTTGGGTTGCAAATCAATTTACCGCCAACACGTGCCACTTGTACGGCACCGGTAGGTCCAGCCCACGGAATATCACTGATTGTCAAAGCAACTGATGAAGCCAACATACCCAAAGGTTCTGGGGCGACATCAGGATCAACTGACAAAGTAGTTACCACAACGGCCACGTCATTGTGTAAGTTCTTATCAAACAAAGGACGCAAAGGACGATCAATTAAGCGACTTGTCAAAATTGCTTTGTCGCCACCACGTCCTTCACGCCTTGTGAATCCGCCAGGAATTTTACCTACTGAATATAATTTTTCTTGGAAATCCACGCCCAAGGGAAAGAAATCAATTCCTTCACGTGCTTGATCTGCCATAGTTACATTCGCCATGATGACAGTTTCACCACAACTAACCAAACATGTACCATGCGCCAATCCGCACAAAGCGCCAGTTTCCACAGTTACTGTACGATTACCAATCGTTGTTGTCCATTTTTTATTATCCATAAATGTCATTTTATCATAAGTTCACGACTTGTGCAATTTTTTATTAGTTGCGCAAATTACTCTTCATTTTGCTCGGTTTCTTCACTATGCTTACAGTGAAAAGCACAAAAGATATGAACTAATATTGCCCAGACTTTTTTAAAAAAATTAATCACACATGCCTTCATTGCAGTTTACCCCCTTTTGCCATAAGCCACGATAGCCGACAAATCTGTAACCACAACGTTATCTGCATTTTCATCAGAAATCAGCAGTGCCAACTTAAACTGATCACCATTTAAGTTGATTTTAATTTTTTGCACTTTATCAGCAGACTTTACCAGAATATTACGTTGCGTACGATTTGACGTTACCGTCAAAATTAAATCTACGTTCGTTTTCAAAAAAACTTCTCGTAACGTTTGCGTATTGGTGGCATAACCCAAACTGAACCAGTCGCTTTCCCAGCGACAACAGTTACTTTCGCCAAGGTTAGCTTTTAATACTTCACTATCATCTGCCAAGTGTTCTAAAACAAAATTGCGGTTAACGGTAAGCAAACCTTTTTCACAGATTACCAATAATTTACCACGGTAGTAACGGATATTTAAACATTGTCCATAATCAGCTGGCAAAAAAATTGCGTCATCTAAAAATGTGCCGTTCGCCCACTCCCCCATCAAATCAACGGAGTATGTGATGCGGTCTCGATTAGCCCCTAACATAAAAACACGGTCGTTAACTATAGCCAAATCCGTAGGGCTAACTAATTCGTCTAAAGCCGAAAATTCCTTATCGTATTTATTGGCGTAAAACAAGCCATCAGGATTAGAAGCAAAAATATAAAAACCCCAATGTACAGCGTGTTCATAGCCGTAAGTTGTTTTCGGTTCAATTACAGATAATTGTTTTGTACCCTTTAATCCTTCCAGGTAATTGGTATAAATGGTGTTTTTCTTTTTGGTTACAACTACGGGCAAGGCGAAGTTGTCCAAGTTAAAACGGACACTACGATAATTAGTGAACCGGCATGATGCGGGATTTACCATGTTGAGCCTTAAACAATCCTGCGTTGTATTTTTCTTGCCAAACTTTCCATTCGTTAAACATACCTGCAACAAAGGCATACTCCGAAAGTATACCGTAAACTACAGTTGCATGATCCAATCCATAATCTTCGGGAACAATACTAGTACTATCCGACACAGCCCAGGTTCCCATTAAAGAATTAAGAACCAAACGAGCACAAGCAAATAATTGCTGATAATTATCGTCAGTGCTAGTATTGTGCCAATCAATCGTCAAGCCGAGAATGTCATTGGCATTTTTAATTAAATCTTTCAAACTCATATTTTACATAATCCTTTATTTTGGCTTTCATCGCCTGAATTTTTTTGGCTTGCTCTTGAAAAATGGCTGCATTACCTTCGTCAATTTCCCGTTCGATGTCATCAGCATTTTCACGCCGAGTACGTTGTGTATATTCTAATGTGCGTACATCTAAGGCATCAAACGGGACGACGAAAGCCAATTTACCATGCCAATGCACTTCAAAACGCTCCACCTTCCCATTCCAAAAAATTTCGTAAGAAGGGTCAATTTGCAAAATGCGTTCTGCAATATGAAATAGGTCATGATAAATTTTTTGCATTTTTAATTTACTCCGCTTTCCATTTAGAAGCCGAGAAACCGCTGCAACGACCTTGTAAGAAAGGTTTGTCACAAATTAAATCGGCATATTTTACCAAGGTTGCCATATAAGTAGCTTTACCTGGAATTTGTTTTAAGATGCTGCCATCTTCATTTGACAACCACGTCCAATCGCAAAGTTGATGCATCGCAAATGACTTGCTGTTTAAAGCATACAAGTTACCTGCTTTACATTTTACATCGCTGTAAAGTGGAATACCATTGAAAGTGAAACCGTGGAAACCACCTGCTAATTCTGCGGTTGCAATGTTAGAACGTGTATTCTTTAAAGATTCAAAGATTGATTTTTTAACACGTGGGTGAGTCAACAAAATATCTGCTGGCATACTTTCACAATGTTCTTCGTATTCATCCAAGAATTCCAATACTGCTTCTTCGTCTAATACACGCAATTCATCACCTTTATCACGATAGTTACATGGAACGATTTCCGGACTATCATTAACGTGCGTACCATAGAAGTTATTTAAGAAAACAGTATCAATACCGTTCATGCTGGTTTTGTCATCGTCATAGTTATAGATATAATAACGATCGGCTTTGTGTTCCACCAAGTCGTCACTTAAGGTAATCATACCAGCATCAACATTTACTTCGGTTACCAAGTTATCGTTATCTGAATCACTAACGGTAATACCAGCGTTAGTCATAACAAGAACGTGCATGTTAGTTGTAAAGTTATTAATGTACTTACTACCAACTTTAATCATATTACGAGCACTACCATAGAAAT
>JAFUJE010000004.1 GCA_017473795.1 Clostridia bacterium | reverse complement strand
GTTTGAAGCGCCAGTACAGATATCGCCTACAAAAATTTGTTCAGCCGAGCGTCCACCCAATAACATAGCCAAACGATTTTTTAACATTTTTAAGCTTTGGTGATTATGTTCTTCGCTTTGATTATTGGTTAAAGTATAACCAGCCGCCATACCACGAGGAATAATGGAAACTTCTTGCACCGTTTGTTCAGGCATTAAAATTTTAGAAACAATGGCGTGACCAGATTCATGGTAAGCCGTAATGCGTTTATCTTCTTCGGTGATAATACGAGATTTCTTTTGGGGTCCAATTAAAACTTTGTTGATACCTTCGGTAATATCTTGCATTGTAATTTTGTTGCGTCCATCTTTAACAGCAATAATCGCACTTTCGTTTAATAAGTTTTCTAAGTCTGCACCGGTGAAGCCGCTAGTGATTTGTGCTACACGTCTTAAATCAACATCGCCCAAGCGTTTGTTACGAGCATGCACTTTTAAGATTTTTTCACGGCCGTCAACATCAGGCATTTGGACAATAATTTGACGGTCAAAACGCCCCGGACGTAAAATTGCAGGGTCTAATACATCAGCACGGTTAGTTGCCGCTAAGACGATAACCCCTTCGGATTTAGAGAATCCGTCCATTTGTACCAATAATTGGTTCAAGGTTTGTTCGTTCTCTTCGGCAACACCTGAGGCGCCAACACCACGCATTCGAGCAATCGAATCTAATTCATCTAAGAAAATAATGGCTGGGGCATGCGCTTTGGCTTGTTCAAACAAGTCACGCATACGTGCCGGTCCAACACCAACTAACATTTCGGAAAAATCACTTCCCGAAAGAGAGAAGAAGGGAACACCAGCTTCGCCAGCAATTGCTTTCGCTAGTAAAGTTTTACCAGTACCCGGTTGACCAACTAATAAAACACCTTTGGGAATACGAGCACCCATATCAATGTATTTTTTAGGACTACGTAAAAAATCAACAATTTCGGCAACTTGTTCTTTTTCTTCATCAATACCAGCGACATCGCTGAAACGGGTTGGTCCATTGAAAACTACGGTTGCACGGTTTTGACCCATATTGGCTAAACCATTGCGTCCTGACATACTGCGGAAGAAAATAAATAAAGCGATTAAAATCATGGCACCATAAAAGACTGGTAAAATCCATTCCGTCCAACTGGTCGGAGCAGGGGATTCTGCACGAACAATACCGGCAGGTTCCACAATGTCCCAAACTGTGTCAGTCGAGTCATAAATGGCCGCATCGGCAAAAGTAGCAATTAAACTGGCATCATCTTTGATTGCCTTGATTTCGTTGGCGGTTAAATCACTTTTAACGGTGCTATCCAGACCCATGGTCGAATTGTAAATAATGTAGTAAGTGTTTTCCACTTTATAAACACCGTAAATTTTATTTTGGCCGGTTATTTCGTATTTACCGTCGACCAGACTTACTCCGGCATCAACCTCTAACTGGTCAATGCTGATTGCTGGTATTTTAGTTGACGGTGAAGACAGGTTTACTAGTAAAACTATGATGATAAGGCCGATAACAAGCCACCACCAATTAAACTTCTTTTTTTTAGGTTGTTGTTGGTTGTTCATAAAATATAGGATATACTAATTATATCCAAATGACAATGAATAATATTAAAGAAAAATTAAAAAACTTACCGAAAAGTCCCGGTGTTTATGTTATGAAAGATGTTGCCGGTACAATTATTTATATTGGTAAAGCCAAGAATTTAAAGAACCGTATCTCTTCTTATTTCGTCGGAGCACACGACGCCAAAGTGACCGCTATGGTGTCACACATTGCTGATTTAGAATGGTTCGTGGTTAATACCGAAAATGATGCTTTATTTTTGGAAGCCAATTTAATCAATAAACATAAACCCAAGTATAACATCTTATTAAAAGACGATAAAAAGTTTCCGTATATTCAAATTACCAGCAGTGGCAAAATTCAGGTCGTTCGTAGTAATCAAGGAGAAGGGCAAATCTATGGACCCTATTTTAATGGAATTTACGTTAAATATTTAATGGATATTATTCGCAGCATCTACCATGATGACCCGGTTAAAGCGGCGGAATTTCTAAGTGGTAAACGTTATGATGAGGTAGTTGCGGTGATGACCAATCGTATGCAACAGGCCAGTGCCTTACAACAATTTGAACTAGCCATTGCTTACCGTAATGTTTTGCAAATGGTTGGGCGTTTGCGTAATCGTAGTCGGATTCAAGCCACGGCCGAAGATGCTAATGCTTTTACTTTGGGTGCTTGTCGTGAATTAGGAGAAGTTCTCGGCTTAACTAAAACACCACGAAAAATTGAGTGTTTTGATATTTCGCATACTGACGGTGAATATGTGGTGTCATCTATGGTAGTTTTTGTAGATGGTGTCGCCGATAAAAATCAATACCGACGTTTCCGGATTAAACACGGGCAAGGCAATAATGACTTTTTATCCATGAAAGAAACTTTAACCCGTAGTTTAAAGCATCGTGAATGGGCATATCCAGATGTAATTGTGATTGATGGTGGAAAAGGGCAATTATCTGCTGTTCCCAAAATTGATGGTGTAACTTATATTTCTTTAGCAGAACGTTTTGAATTAGTTTTTACCACCACGCAAAACGAACCGATAGTATTGTCTCGCCACAGTTATGCCTTGCGTTTGTTGCAACGTATTCGTGATGAAGCCCATCGTTTTGCAATTACTTACCATAAAAGATTACGTGATAAAATTCGTGTTTAAAGATATTTAGGTATAAAAAATTAATCATTATCACAATATATTGTAGGGGTGAAAAAAATGAAAAAAGTTATGCAAATCGTTGATGTCATTGCGTTTTGTATTTTATTAATTGGGGGTTTAAATTACTTAATCGCAGGACTATTCGGTTTAGACTTAATGGTATTGATGTTCGGAACCAATATCAGTATCATTGGGCGGGTAGTTTACTCTGTCATCGGGTTGTCGGCATTGCTTTTGTTGATTACTGTTGTTGCTCGTGCTGTGATAAAAAACAAGCAATCAGCCTAACAAAGTAACCAAACGGCCAAAGAGAAAGCCTTGCCAAGTGCAGGCTTTTTTGTTACATTAAAATGTTTTGCGTCGTTAGATCAACTGGATAGAGTATTTTGCTTCGAACCAAACGTTGGGGGGTTCGACTCCCTCACGACGCACCATACTATTGTTTTTTATCTGCCATCATGGTATAATATTTATTATGTTTAAAGATGTACAGCGTTTAAAAATTGCTGATTTGCAAAATCAAATTGCCAGAATTCAAAATAAACAAAGTATTTTAGAAGACCCTGCTAATGAATTAGAGGATTTAATTATGCGTTGGGAAAAATATTACGCTCGTGGTCCAAGATATGATGGTAAAAAAGATTTCAACAAGTGGGAACGCTTGGTTAGTCATCGCAAGGAATATCAGAAGTATCACACATATATGCAAGATTTCCAACAAATACCAGAAAAAATCGCTGCCTTAAAAGTACGCCTGGAAACTACTAAACAGGGGATTGCACAGGAGAATGACCGATTAAAGCAAGAGATCGATCAATTAGAAATGCAAATTCTAAGAATTAAAAAAGCAACGACATTGGTAGAATTAAAGGTCCATCCGGCGGAAGCTGTAACCATGTTGGAAAATCACGGAATCACACCTATTTTGGATGAAAGCGATAAAACTATTTTTGAACATCCACGTAATTATGAAAGTACAGCTGATTTAATTGCTGTGCATAAAACAAAATTTATGCCAACCGGCAGTCGTTTATCAACTTTGAAAGAGTTAGGTGTCGAGGCAACAAAAAGCGTAACAATTGATGGTCAAGAATATCATTATAATTTTCAATTAGAACGGAATACGGTGC
>JAFUJE010000048.1 GCA_017473795.1 Clostridia bacterium | reverse complement strand
TATTGAATGTACGATGAGTCCAACGCATGGTGCTTATATCGAAATGACCAAAGATATCAATAACGTGATTTCTGTTAGTCCAAATAAAGCCAATAAAGTTAATTTGATTACTTTCTTGCGTGCTTTGAATATTGGTAGCGATAAAGAATTATTGGAAATGTTTGCACATCATCCAGTATTAAAAGCTACCATTGAAAAATCATTAGAAGGCGGGCAAGAGATTTCTAAAGAAAAAGCCTTGCTTGAATTATCTCGTAAAATGCGTCCTTCTGAATTACCAAATGCTGACGTTATGGAATCAGGTTTGAATAATATGTTCTTTACCTTCCCGAACTATGACTTAGCCGTAGTTGGTCGCTATAAATTTAACAAAAAGCTTTGCATTAGTACTCGTATCTTGAAACATATTGCAGCTGAAGATATCAAGATTAACGGTAAAGTTGTTGTTCCACATGATACCGAAATTGATAAGCAAATGGCTGACAAGATTCAAAATGCAGGTATTAACGTTGTTACAATTAAAAACGAGTTGGGTGATGCTGTTCAAGTTATTGGTAACAATCGTGTTAATGTTAATGCTTATTTAGATTGTACTGAATTTGATACTGGAATTAAAGAATTGGTTCACTATCCAACTTTGTTAAAAGTATTAGAAGGAAAAACTACCAAAGCTGACAAAATTAAAGCAGTTAAAGAAAACGCTAAAGATTTGGTTATGCGTCATTTACATCGTGATGACATTATTGCTACTGTTTCTTACTTGTTAAATATGTGCGATGGTGTTGGTTACGAAGACAATATTGACCACTTGGGTAACCGTCGTTTGAATACTGTTGGTGATTTGATGGCTCGCCACTTTAAAGATGGTATGTTGAAATTACGCAATAACATGCGTGAAACCATGCAGACCATGGAAATTAACAGTAAGGCCATTAATCCATTAAACATTATTAATGCGAAAGCTATTACTCGTTCATTGCGTGATTTCTGTGCTGTATCTCAATTATCACACGTGATGGATACTAACAACCCATTAACTGAAATTACACAAAAACGTAAAATTACCGCTGTTGGTCCTGGTGGTATTGTTAAGGAACGTGCAACCAGTGAAGTTCGTGACTTGCACTATACTCACAACAGTCGTCTTTGTGCGGTTGAAACTCCGGAAGGTCAATCAATTGGTTTGGTTAACAGCTTGGCTATGTACGCACGCATTAACGAATACGGATTTATTACCGCTCCATTGCGTCGTGTTGATAAAGCAACTGGTAAAGTAACCGATATTGTTGATTATTTAACTGCTGACGAAGAAGATGCCTTCTACGTGGCTCAAGGTACAGAACCATTGACCGAAGATGGTCGTTTGGCTCATGAGTTTGTAACTTGTCGTCATCGTGATGTTATTTTGGATATGCCACGTGAAAGTGTTGACTATGTGGATGCCAGCCCACGTCAATTTATTTCGTTAGCAACAGCATTAATTCCTTTCTTGAATAATGATGATACGGGTCGTGCTTTGTTGGGTTCAAACATGCAACGTCAGGCAGTTTCTTTGGTTCGTACCGAAGCACCTTTGGTTGCTACTGGTTTGGAATATCGTGCTGCTTTGGATAGTAACGTTATGTTAACTGCTAAAACAGATGGTACCGTTGTTTCTGTAACTGCAGATCAAATTGTTATTGAACGTGATGACAATCACGAACGTGATTATTATAAATTAACCAAATTTACTCGTTATAATGAAGAAGCATGTATTAACCAAAAACCAATTGTTCGTAAGGGTGATAAGGTTAAAGCCGGTGAAGTTATTACTGATGGCTATGCTACCAACAATGGTGAGTTAGCAATTGGTAAAAACATGTGCGTTGCCTATATGAACTGGGAAGGGTATAACTTCGAGGATGCTATCTTAATTTCAGAAAGAGTTGTTAAAGAAGACAAATTTACCTCAATTGCATTGCACTTGAAAGAATGTAAAGTTCGTACTACTAAATTAGGTGACGAAGAAATTACACGTGATATCCCAAATCTAAGCGAAGACGCCTTGGCTAACTTGGATGAACGTGGTATCGTTCGTGTTGGTTCTTTTGTTCGTACCGGTGATATTCTAGTTGGTAAAGTTACACCAAAAGGTGAATCTGAATTAACTCCAGAAGAACGTTTATTGCGTGCTATCTTTGGTGAAAAATCTCGTGAAGTTCGTGACGCTTCAATGCGTGTTGAAAATGGTAAAGACGGTGTTGTTGTTGCAGTTGAATGCTTCAGCCGTAAGAATCACGACGAAATGGACGTTGGCGTTAATGAAGTAATTAAAGTTACAATTGCACAAAAACGTAATATCAAAGTCGGTGATAAGATGACTGGTCGTCACGGTAACAAAGGTATCGTTTCTAAAATTTTACCAGTTGAAGATATGCCATATATGGCTGACGGTACACCTGTTGATATCGTGTTGAATCCGTTGGGTGTTCCTTCTCGTTTGAATATTGGTCAGTTGTTGGAAGTATCTTTAGGCTTGGTTGCTAAAACATTAGGTTGGAAAGTTGCTACTCCTGTATTTAACGGCGCTAACGAAAATGATATTCAAGAATTATTACGTCAAAATGGCTTACCAGAAGACGGTAAAATGCAATTATACGATGGACGTACTGGTGAACCTTTCCAAAACCGTACAACCGTTGGTTATATGTATATGTTGAAATTGCATCACATGGTTGATACCAAAATTCATGCTCGTTCAACTGGTGCTTACAGTTTAGTGACACAACAACCATTGGGTGGTAAAGCTCAATTTGGTGGTCAACGTATGGGTGAAATGGAGGTCTGGGCATTGGAAGCTTATGGTGCAGCGCATATCTTACAAGAAATGTTGACTGTTAAATCCGATGACGTCCAAGGTCGTACAAAAACGTATGTGGCACTCGTTAATGGTACTAAGTTGCCTGACCCAGGTATTCCTGAAGCAAGTAAGGTTATGATTCGTGAATTGCAAGGCTTAGGTTTTGATGTTGGTATTTATACCGCAGACAAAAAAGAAGTTGAACTTGAAAAAATTGATGCCTTGGTTGATGATACTGAAATGTTGGCAAATATTGAAGCCGATAATAAAGAAGAAGTCGAAACTGAAATTGAATTTAATCAAGGAGCAATTGAAGAACCTACTGCTGATGACTTGGAAATGTTCGATATTGATCAATTGTTTGAGGAATAAGAAGGAGAAGGAAAATGTTTGAATTAAATAATTTTGAAAGTTTAAAAATTAGTATTGCCAGCCCTGATAAAATCCGTGAATGGAGTCATGGGGAAGTTACTAAACCTGAAACGATTAACTATCGTACTCAAAAACCAGAAAAAGACGGTTTGTTTTGCGAACGTATTTTTGGTCCAAAGAAAGATTGGCAATGTTCTTGCGGTAAATATAAATTAATCCGCTACAAAGGAACTGTTTGTGATAAGTGTGGTGTTGAAGTTACCCGCTCAATCGTGCGTCGTGAACGTATGGGGCACATCGAATTGGCTGCACCAGTTGTTCATATTTGGTACTTCAAAGGCATCATGTCAAAAATTGGTACTTTGTTAAATATGACCATTAAAAATTTGGAACAAGTTATTTATTTTGTTTCCTTCGTAGTAACTGATCCAGGTAAAACAACTTTATCTTATGGTCAAATTTTAACCGACCGTGAATTGCACGAAGCATGGGAAAAATTTGGTACTGATTCATTCAAATCAGGAATGGGTGCAGAAGCCATTAAAACCATGTTGGCTGCACTTGATTTAGACAAAGAAATCAAAGAATGTAACGAAATCATCGCAAAAGCTAAAGGTGCTAAACGTGAAAAAGCAATTAAACGTTTGGACTTGCTCGAATCATTTAAAAATAGTGGCAATCGCCCAGAATGGATGGTCTTGGATGTATTACCAGTTACTCCACCTGAATTACGTCCAATGGTTCAAATTGATGGTGGCCGTTTTGCTACGACTGATGTTAATGATTTATATCGTCGTGTTATTAACCGTAATAACCGCTTGAAAAAATTAATTTCTTTAGGTGCGCCTGAAGTTATTATTCGTAACGAAAAACGTATGTTGCAAGAAGCAGTTGACGCTTTAATTGATAACGGTCGCCGTGGTAAACCAGTTCAAGGTGCTAAAGGTCGTCCGTTGAAATCATTGGCTGAAGGTTTACGTGGTAAACAAGGTCGCTTCCGTAATAACTTATTGGGTAAACGTGTTGACTATTCTGGACGTACCGTTATCGTTGTTGGTCCAGAATTGAAACATTATCAAGTTGGTTTGCCAAAAGAAATGGCTTTGGAACTTTTCAAACCATTTGTTATGAAAAAATTGGTTGATATGGGATTAGCTCATCACAGCCGTAGCGCTAAGCGTTTGATTGAACGTGAAAAACCTCAAGTTTGGGACATTTTGGAAGAGGTTGTTCGTGACCATCCTGTTTTATTAAACCGTCAACCCACGTTGCACAAATTGTCAATCCAAGCATTTGAGCCTGTTTTGGTTGACGGCCGTGCAATCCGTTTACACCCATTGGTTTGTACTGCATTCAACGCTGACTTCGACGGTGACCAAATGACTGTTCTCGTACCATTGTCTCCTGAAGCTCAAGCCGAAGCTCGTGTTTTGATGTTGGCTTCAAACAATATCTTAAAACCAAGTGACTCAAAATCAGTTGTTACACCAACACAGGATATTATTTTGGGTTGCTACTATATGACTCAACAAATTGCCGGTGTTAAGGGTGAGGGTAATGTTTATAAAGACGAAAACGAAGCCATTTACGCTTATAACGTTGGTGAACTAGACTTACATGCAAAAATTCAAGTTCGACGTTCTAACTTTGAAATTGAAGGCAATCTTGATGAAGTCGAAGAATTTGGTCGTGTAGAAACTACCGTTGGTCGTATTTTATTCAATCAATGCTTCCCACAAGATATTGGTATTGTTGACCGCAGCAAACCAGAAAATAAATTTGCTTATGAAATCAACAAAGAGGTTGTTAAGAAAGATATTAATAACTTAATCGTTAAAATTTTCGAAACACATGGTGCAACTGTAACTAGTGAATCCATTGATAAAATTAAAACAGTTGGTTTCAAATATTCAACTTTGGGTTCAATTTCATTGTCCGTTTTCGATGCTACAATTCCGGCTGAACGTGAACAAATCATTAAAGATACCGAAGCAAAAGT
>JAFUJE010000047.1 GCA_017473795.1 Clostridia bacterium | reverse complement strand
TATGAAGGAAATGCGTTGTCCGTATTGTCAGACAAAAATGCCGAAAGGAACTTCCAAATGTAAAAACTGTGCTTTGACTAAGGAGCAAATTTATCATGCCAAGTTAGTTAATCCTTACAAATCCAGTAACAACGCTTTAATGTCCAAGGTACGTCCAGCGTCGGTATCGTATGGAAAAATGGTGACTGGTAGTGTGTTTGGATTTTTAGGTATACATTGCTTTATGGCGAAACGTTACGTGCGGGGTGTAGTTATGTTATTGTTGACCGTTTTGTTTTTTGTTTCGTTGATTGCTTTCCCGATTGCAACCGAAATTTCAGATGCTCATTTTTGGCGGACGGCGTTTGAAAATAAGGGCATGATGTTTCCGGGTGATTTGTTAGGAATTTTCGTGTTAGGTCTGTGGGTGTGGGATTTCTTTGCGGTTATTTTTGGACAGTTTAAATATCCGGTAGCGCCGGAAATTGAGGAATAAAGCATGGCGACGACAACACGTAAACCGATACAACCCAAAACCAAGATTTTGTTTGTGTGTGCAGGAAATACTTGTCGCAGTCCGATGGCGGAAGTTTTATTTAAAGCAATTTGTAAAAAACACCGTCGCACTGGGGTGATTGTACGCAGTGCGGGAACGGCAGCGGCAGTGGGCTCGGATATGATGCCGGAAGTAATCATTGCTTTGCAAAACGCCGGAATTGCGGTACCCAAAAAACCACACGTGGCGAAACAGTACTTACCAAAAATGCAACAACAGTATCATTACATTTTTGATTTAAGGGATTATGCGGACCCGTACGGTTATGGTCAAGCGGCCTACGACCAAGTTTGTGCAAAGTTGATGTACGACTTAGAATCTCTTTATCATCAGATTTTTGATTTGAAAAATCCGCACCCCGTGCTATCATAAGTCATGATTTATTTGGGGTCTGACCACGGTGGTTTTGCTTTGAAAGAAACCATTCGTCAACATTTAGAAAAACAAGGTTTGGCGGTGACTGATTGTGGTAATACCGTATACGACGATGCAGATGATTTTACCAGTTTTGTGACTCCGGTAGTTCAAGGCGTGTTAAGTCAACCAGACAACCGGGGAATTTTGGTGTGTGGAACCGGAATTGGCGTTTCGATTGCGGCTAATCATCACGTGGGAATTCGGGCGGCATTGGTACACAGTGTGGATTACGCTCGTTTGGCACGCCAACATAACAATGCCAATGTTTTGTGTTTGGGTGGTCGTTTCGTTGAAGAACACGTGGCTTTGGCGGCGGTAGACACATTTTTACAGACAGAAATGGATACTAATCCGAAATATCAAAGGCGAATGGCTTTAGCTTGTGGGGAGAAGTAATGGGTTTTTTTCAGAAAATTTTTGGTGGATTAAAAAAGACAGCGGCAGCAGTTGCGAACGGGATTGCGTCAATCTTTAATAAAACCTTTGATGACGAATTTTACGAAGATTTAGAAACGGTCTTGATTAGTGCGGATATCGGGGTAGCGGCGACGGAAAAAATTATTGCTGATATTAAGCAAACGGTCAAAGCCGAAAAAATTAAAACGGAAGAAGAATTAAAACAACGCTTAGTACAAAGTATTGCGGAATTGTTGGAAAATGAGACACCGGCTTTAGAAGACCCAACCGTCTTGATGGTGGTGGGTGTGAATGGTGTGGGAAAAACGACTTCGATTGGGAAGTTGGCACACTTATTGAAAGAAGATGGAAAATCGGTATTGTTGGTGGCGGGGGATACTTTCCGGGCGGCAGCGACCGAACAATTAACCGAATGGAGCGAACGAGCCAAAGTCCGTATTGTCAAGCAAGGGGCAGGTGCGGATCCGGCGTCTTTGGTGTTTGATGCTTTGACTTCGATGAAAGCCAAAGGGGAACAAGTGGCGATTGTTGATACCGCTGGACGTTTGCATAATAAAGTAAATTTAATGGCTGAGTTGCAAAAAATTGACCGGGTGGTGGGTAAGGTGATGCCGGACGCCAATTACCATAAATTATTGGTGATTGATGCGACTACGGGGGGTAATGCTTTAAGTCAGGTAGAATATTTCCACGAAGCAGTAGGTTTGGACGGAATTATTTTAACTAAATTGGACGGTACTGCCAAAGGTGGTATTGTAGTTGCCATTAAACAGCAATTTGATTTACCTGTTTGGTATGTCGGAGTTGGCGAGCAACTTAACGATTTGGTGCCTTTCGACGCTGCGTCGTTTGCTGCGGGATTGGTGGGAATTGCTGACTGAAGGTGGCTTTAATCCACGGGTGTTCGTGCAGTAAATCTTGCCAGGTGAAAAAGTTAATCCCAATGTTATCTAACCGTTGGGCGAGATGAGTAATGGCTCGGTCGAGATGACGGTAAAAAGTGCGTTCGGCTATGCCTAGTTGTTTGGCTTGGGCGGGAATATTAGTTGCAATCCCATAAGTGCGGTAGTAACTGTGTAAAACCGCTTGGGTGTCTGCCGGCAGTTTTTCAATTACCCGGGTTAAACGAGTAGCGAGATTATGAATCGTTTGTTGCTTCACGTTGAGTTCGATAATTTTGTCGATAATCCGATTCGTGAGTAACGGCGTGTTACAACTG
>JAFUJE010000046.1 GCA_017473795.1 Clostridia bacterium | reverse complement strand
CTGATTCTTCGCCATCAGTTAAGCCAGCTACCGGTCCATAGTGTTTAATAACCTTCGCAATTATCTTCCAATTTAACTTGCTGACTTCATCTTGAATACGTAACAAAACCATTAAAGTTATATTGGATTCGTTAAACCCATTTTTACTATAACGATCAATCATGACATTCATAATTTTATTTGCCAATACACATTTTCGAATTTTATCCATTTCACACTCCTGCTTTGTTATAACATACCTGCAAACCAAATTCAAGATTTACACAAAAAAAACACGGCTGCGACACCGTGCTTTTCCAATCGTTTGTTAATTTAATTTAGAGTTGGGTTACTACCGGAACGCCGACACCCATTGATGAACAAACAGTGATGCGTTTTAAGTAGGTACCTTTCGCTGCACTTGGTTTTGCCTTAACGATGGCTTCCAATAAAACTGTATAGTTTTCTTGTAATTTTTTTACACCGAAAGACATTTTACCAATGATACAGTGGATAATGTTGGTTTTATCCAAACGATATTCAACTTTACCACCTTTTGCATCGGTAACAGCTTTCTTAACGTCCATGGTTACGGTACCACTTTTTGGGTTTGGCATTAAGCCTTTTGGACCCAAGATACGAGCAATACGACCAACCAAGCCCATCATGTCTGGGGTTGTAATACAAACGTCGAAGCCTAACCAACCACCAGTAATTTTAGCAATCATGTCTTCAGCACCAACGAAATCAGCACCAGCCTTTTCAGCTTCGGTCGCTTTATCGCCTTTTGCCAAGACCAAGATTTTTTGACTGCGACCGGTTCCGTGTGGCAATACTACGGTACCACGAACTTGTTGGTCAGCTTGTTTACCATCTACACCCAAGTTAATGTGCACTTCAATGGTTTCGTCAAATTTAACACGTTTAGTTTTTTCTACCAAAGCCAACGCTTCTGCGATAGGCAAAGCACTGGTATTTTTGGTTTCTTCCAAAACTTTGTTATAACTTTTGCTGTGTTTCATCGTCTTATTCCTCCACGGTAACACCCATACTGCGGGCGCTGCCTTTTACCAAGCGTTCTGCTGCTTCGATTGACGCTGCGTTCAAATCAGGCATTTTTTGTTCTGCGATTTTACGAACTTGTTCCTTGGTAAGTTTGCCGACTTTTTCTGTGTTAGGGCGTTTGCTGCCACTGGTTAAGCCTAAAGCTTGTTTAATTAAAACTGCTGCTGGTGGAGTTTTCAACACGAAGTCAAATGAGCGGTCACCATAAATGGTAACAACAACAGGAATGACTAATCCTTTATCCTTTGCGGTAGCATCGTTAAATTGTTTAACGAAGCCTGGTAAGTTAATACCGTGTGGGCCAAGGACGGTACCCACCGGTGGTGCCGGAGTCGCTGCGCCGGCTTGCAATTGTAGTTTAACAACTGCTTTGACTGGTTTGTCTGCCATTTTTTTATTTTTCCTTTTAAGTGGTACCAACGACTGCGTAACCTTTTGCTACACATCTCCCACGTGAATAGCCTTATTATACGGCAAATCATAATATTTGTAAAGGGCTTTACACAAAATAAGGCTGGATGCATTACTTAAGAAAAGGCGGTTTCTGTTGTTTATTATTGGCGGTAGTCACTTTTTTGGGAGCATGGACAATTCCAACTGCCGGTTCCCCCACCGCACTAACTTTGGATTTTGGGAAAAGCCAAGTTGTACTAACGGACAAAATTTTACAAGGCGGTTGGTACAACTACGAAGACAAACAAAACTTGACCCACGGCAAGAGTTTATTTTCCCGTGCCACAACCATGCAAGAGAGCGACACGTTTGAAGGCACTTTTCCGGATATCGTGCAGTACATTAACCGCATTGCCCCGCAATACGAAATCAGTGCGTTCAATGGTCAAGTGGATTTCCACCCGCACAGCACCCCACGCTTTACAGTTAGTCGTCAAAAAGCCGGACGAGTCATTGACCGGGAACGTTTGTATGCCGACATCATTGCGTCTTTGAAAGGAAATCAATACACCGTGGTCAAAGTGCAGTATCAAACAGTTGCACCGACACCAGCCACTGACATCATCAAAGCCATTCAAGAACGGGCTCGTTTTAGTACAACTTGCTCTGTGAATGCCGACCGAGAACACAACATTGCTCTGGCACTAGGCAAGTTTAACGGATTACGGGTAAACGCTGGCGAGCAAGTATCTTTCAACCAAATCGTGGGAAAACGCACAGCAGCACAAGGTTTTCGGGAAGCCAAAATTATTGTCAACAACGAATACGTTGATGGTATTGGTGGCGGTGTTTGCCAAGTTAGCACAACACTGTTTAATGCTGCCGTTCAAGCGGGGTTGCAAATTACCGAATCTCACCACCACAGTTTGCGTTCGTCCTACGTACCCTTAGGTCATGATGCCATGGTTTCCAGTAACGCCGACTTACGTTTTGTTAATAACACGGGTGCCCCAATTTACATCGAAACTAAATTCCAAAACCACCACTTAAGCGTGACAATTTACGGACGCCACAAGGGTCCCAATATTTCTTACCGTTTAGACACAGACACCATTAAAACCTTGGAACCTAAAACCCAATGGGAAAAAGATTTACCGTCCGCTACGATTAAAGACTACACAAGCCACCCCGAACGTTACGAAAAGATTTTAACCAAGAGCGGGCAAATGGGACACATTGTTGATACTTACATCGAAACCTATCAAGGACAAAAACGACTGTCACGCAAACGTTTACGACGTAACACTTACCAAGCCACCCCACACTATTACACTTTACAAAAACGGGTCGAACCCACAGAACCAACTACAACGCCGGCACCGGACAGTCCGGATAGTATTTCTTAATTTGTTTTTGGTAGCACAGCCAATGCTTAATTAAGTCATGCGGATTGGCATTGTGTAATTGTTTTTGTAGTTGCATTAACTCGACAATTCTTTCATAAGTTGGGACTTGGTCGTCCAGTTGAATTTTCCACGGAGCACCACACAAAGCACGTCCCACCATGACACCATCGGCGTGAGTTTCCGCCAAACATTTTTGGTAACTGGCTTGGTCACGCACATCGCCGTTCGCAATCACGGGGACAGTAACCGCTTTTTTTACTTGAGCAATCGCCGCATAATTCGCTGTACCACGGTAACCGTCAATCCCCAAGCGACCATGAACCACTAAACGATTGGCACCGGCTTGTTCACACATCTGAGCAAATTCTACCGCAATGTTATGGTCCCAACCCAAACGGAATTTCACACTTAGTTGGTGCTTAGTTTTTTGTACGGCGTGGTGGCACGTCTCAATCAAATTGCGGGCTTGTTCCAGATGACGCATCAAAGCACAACCGCAATGATTCTTGACAATCTTCGGCGCCGGACAGCCCATATTCAAATTAATTTCATCGTAAGCGTTTAACAAACCCGATTCGATGACCGTGACAAAATCGGCGGGTTGAGTCCCAAAGAGTTGAACGACTTGACGGACGCCCGGTACAGCATCGGTTTTTAACATGGCTAAAGTTTTCGCATTACCCCGGGCTAACGCCGTCGTATTAATCATTTCGGTCCAGATTTCTTGCGCACCACATTGGACTAACACCGCACGGAAAGCATAGTCCGTCCAACCGGCTAACGGTGCCGGCAGAATTAAAGGTTTAGATGCGGGTGACGGTGTGTTGTTTTTCATCGTGATAAGATACCACAGGTTCCTCGGCTTTGTCTCGATATTTCCCAAACAAAAAGAAAGCCACAATTCCGGCGCAAGTCACTCCGCCAATTAATAACCAACCCAAAGACGTACTAACGGTAACCGTTTGTGTTGCGACCCCACTTTGAAAGCCAATCATATCTAACAAGAAACCAACCAAGAAAGTTACCACAGCGTTGGTGCATTTAGTACAGAAAGTAAGAAAACCGGTTGCCATGGCGGTACTGTCCATTTTGACGTTATCCGCAAACATACTAATCGGCAACGAATAAATACAACCCACCCCCATGCTAATAACAAAAATATTAAGGGCTAACAACCACAAGACAGCG
>JAFUJE010000045.1 GCA_017473795.1 Clostridia bacterium | reverse complement strand
TTTCATTGATTTAAAGTAATGAACTGTCATTGGTATTGACCAAATTAAAGGAAGTAAACAACATAACGCAATAGCTAAACCAATAAAAAATATCGACATATCTGAATATGTTGGGTCAAATATTAAAGCCACAATGGTTGTCATATTACCCACTACAAACATGCCACCCGCTACCATCAGTGCACAAAACACCCAAGCTCCACAACCCATTATCATAAAAACGAGACTAATTATTCGCAACACTTGGCTTTTATCCGATGTCGTAGGTATTTTGCACGTACGACATCCACACTTCATACATATTTCAGTTTCTTTATCCACACTTGCACCGCAATATGCACAATAAGCCATCAATCCCCCTATAAATTATTTGGCGGAAGGGACAGGATTTGAACCTGCGGTACCGTGAGGCACACTTGTTTTCGAGACAAGCTCATTCGACCACTCTGACACCCTTCCAATCACAATATTATAACACGGATTTTTGACAAATATCAAATATATAATCGGCGATAATTTGCGTTCCATCATTACCACCCGCTTGCAAAGCGTTTACTAGATAAGTTTGCAAAGTATTTGTATCAATCCAACTTTGCACTAACGCTTTAATCTTATTCGGATTTTCACAACGAGCACCGCACTGATTAGCCGTTATATACTGATAATTTTGGGCTTCTTGTCCTGGAATATGACCTGTTACGATTACGGCTGTACCACTGCGAGTACCCTCCAATAACATATTTGGACCAGCTTTAGTTAATAATATCTGCGCCCAATCCAACAATTCCGGCATGTTTTTCACAAAACCAAAAATTTCCACTTTATTTAATTGTGGATTGTTGGCTTTTTCTTGGTTTAAAGCATTATACAAACGTTCATCACGACCACATACAAATTTAATTTCCGCACGTTCTATTTGTGCCAACTCACGTACAAACTGCAAGTTCTTTTTTAAATTAATCGACGGATTAACCATTAAAATGCGTACATTTTCTGTAACCTTTTTCGGTTCAGTTCTAATGACAATATCTTCACGAATCGGGAAACCAGAAACAATTAATTGTTCTGGCTTAAATCCCAAACGTAAATATTGTTGACGCACTGGTTCGGTCGGCAAGAAACTCATTTGCGCCCGCTTATCTCGCCAAACTTTCGGTGGATTAACCAAGTCAATCACGTTAATTAAAAACGGAATTTTTAAATCATTTTTCCTTAATAACTTAGAAACAGCCTTCGTAATCATACAATGCACAGAAATAATAACATCGGGTTGAAACTCTTTTATTTCGTTTAATAATGTTTTCTTCAAACGTGAATAAATAAAGTTATGTACAATATCTGGAAACATTTGCTGTGCACTATGCGCAATTTTCCAAATTGCAGGGTGTTTAGTTGTCAAAGGAATATAACAATTTTCCATATTAACACCCACTTTTCCCATCAAAGGAAAACAATTTAATTGCTTGACCGTAACTCCCTTTGCCACCAAATTACGTTCTATCGCATTAGCAGCAGACTTATGTCCGGTACCTGTCCGTTCTGCCATTAAAATTAAAACTTTACTCATCTATTTTTAGAATAGACCAAAAAACTTACTACGGCAATTACTTTGCATTTGCTTGGCTTATTTGTTGTAAAATTTCTTTTGGGACAGCAGTTTTAAAACTACGTGATAAGCATTTTAAGACATGCGGCCCACCAACACAAAACGCACAAACGTGTGCGCCTCGCCCATTCAAACGCTGCTGACCTTGCACCAAAAACTTATCGTCGACACGCACTACTCTCGTCATCTGCGCTACTGGTTGCAATTTTCGACAAACACAGCAAATACGTTCAATTGTATGTAAATTTTTATTCGCCACCGAGTGTAAATTCCTCAATGTAAGCAGCGTCCTCAGCGTTAGCTTTTTCTTCGCTCTTAACATCAATTTTCCAACCAGTTAATTTAGCGGCTAAACGTACGTTCATACCGGCCTTACCAATCGCCAAAGATAATTTGTCATTTGGTACAACAACACGAGCACGTTTTTCTTCTTCGTTTGCTTCAACACGTAAAACGGTAGCTGGAGACAAAGCAGAAGCAATAAATTCCAATGGATCTTCACTCCAAGGAATAATATCCACTTTTTCTGGACGAATTTCGTCTAAAATAGCATTAATTCGAGCACCTTTCGCACCAACACAAGCCCCAATTGGGTCAATATTTGCAATCATCGATGCCACTGCAATTTTGGTACGATAACCTGCTTCACGAGCCACAGCTTTGATTTCGATTTCACCTTTTTCAATTTCCGGCACTTCCAACATAAACAAAACTTTAACAAATTCTGGACGAGTGCGTGTTACAAAAACATCATTGGTATAGCCAATATCTTTAATTTTTGGTACATAAACTTTTACGAAATCCCCAATCTTGAAAGTTTGCCCCGGGAAATTATTGCGTTCATCCAAAATACCTTCCAAGGTACTACCCGGGATTTCCAAGAAATATTTACCACCTTCGTAACGGTTAACTTTAGCCGTAACAATTTTATCTTCACGTGTTGACATTTCTTCCAAAGCAGCATTACGGTTACGTTCTTTAATTTTTTGATTCAAAACTTGTTTTACCGCCACTGCTGCAACACGACCAAAGTCTTTTGGATTTTCTTCTTGTTCCAAAACATCACCGACTTTAATTGATTTTTTAATTTCACGGGCTTCACTTAAAGTAATAAATTTATCGTAATCGAATGGCACGAAACCTTCTTCATTACTGTCAAACTTTTCATCTTCGTCCGCAACTACGGTTTTATAACTATAAACACGAATAGTATTACGTTCTGGATTCAAAGCCACACGAGCATTCATTGCTTCACCATGTGCTTTACGGAAAGCAACAGACAAAGCCTCTTCCAAATCCTTAATAATTTCACTAACTTCCATTCCACGTTCTGTGGCCATC
>JAFUJE010000044.1 GCA_017473795.1 Clostridia bacterium | reverse complement strand
ATGTGCCATCTCTTTGGGAAATTTTAAGTGTTCTTGTAGAATTTATTCCTCAAGTTTTCTTGTTGTATTTTATTTTGGCTCTGTTAGATAAAAGTGGGGTATTGGCTTTTGTAGCACGGTTTCTACATCTGCCAATAAATAACGTTTTGCCACTGTGTTTAACTTTTAACTGTACTACCATGGCTGTTTGTGCTGCCCATGATAATCCCCAGCGTAAGCGCTTGGCTTGTTTTTTATCCTTGATTCCATGTACGGCTCAGTTGCCAATGTTAACCTTTTTGTTGTTATCGGTTGTTAAATTCCCGTTTTGGTCGATACTGTTGTTATATTTAATCTGTATCTTATTGGGAATCGCAATTTTATGCTTTACACCGCAAATTGCAACAAAACAAAAAATAGAACAAAAAGTTAAGTTATCTTTTCCGAATTTGTGGCAATGCTTTTTAGAAACATTGCGACAAACTTTAATTTTTGCTAAAAAAATATTTATTGCTTTTGCTGTTAGCGCTTTTATAATTGTGTTTTTAGCACGATTTTCTTTTGCTTTTAAATTTGTGACTAACTATGAAGAGTCAATTTTATTTTCCATTTGCGGTGTATTTGCGCCTTTGTTTGCACCGATTGGCTTGAATCAACCTGTCATAATCTGTGCTTTGCTATTTGGTATTATTGCTAAAGAGGCGGCTGTTTCCGTTTTATTGTTTTTCCCTAATGTAATTAGCACATTTACATTACCTGTAGTTTTATCATTAGTTACTTTTTTTACTTTATACCCCAAGTGCCTAGCAGCACAAACAGCAATCAATCATCATTGCGGACGTAAAACGGGGACAAAAATCTTTTTTACTAATTTGTTGCTTGCTTATGTCTTAAGGTTTGTTGTATATAATTTATGTGGCTTTATTGTCTGATTATGATTATGAATTACCCGAGTATATGATTGCTTCGGCGCCTATGGAACCACGTGATGAATGTAAAATGTTGGTTTATAACCGTGTTACTCCAGAAACGGAAATTAAGCAATTCCGTGATATTTTAAATTACTTGCGGGCGGGTGATGTTGTCGTGATTAATGAAACACGTGTTATTCCGGCACGTTTACTTGGTAAAAAAACAACCGGAGCACAAATTGAAATTTTGCTATTAAAAAAACTTACCTTAACCAATTATGAAGTTTTGGTTAAGCCAATGCGTCGCTTGAAAATTGGCGATGTTGTTAACATTGCTGGAAAAATAATGGCAACATTAATCAGTAAAGATGTTGAACAAGGTATTGCCGTGATGCAATTAGAATGTATTGATGGGGCACAAAATTTGGAAGCAGTGATAGACCAAGTAGGTGAAATTCCTTTACCACATTATATCCAAAATGGAAATGCGACCAAGGAAAATTACAATACAGTCTATGCTAAAATAGATGGCAGTGCCGCTGCGCCAACCGCAGGACTTCATTGGACAGATGAATTAATGCATAAGGCACAAGTCAAAGGCGTTATTTTTGCACCAGTTGTTTTAGATGTTGGATTAGGTACATTCCGACCGGTTAAAGTTGATGATATAACCAAACACCACATGCATAGTGAACGTTACCAAATATCCGCATCAACAGCACAAATTATCAATGATGCTTTACGTGATGGGCGTCGGATTATTGCAACCGGTACGACCAGTCTACGTACTTTGGAAGGTTGTTTTGCCAAATACGGTGAAATTAAGGCGGTTTCTGATGCTACAGATATTTTTATTTATCCACCATATGATTTTAAAGTAGTTTCTGGACTAATTACAAATTTCCATTTGCCTAAGTCAACTTTGTTAATGTTAGTTTCCGCTTTTATCGGCCGAGACAAAACTTTAGAACTCTATGAAATAGCGAAAAAAAATAATTTTCGTTTCTATTCGTTTGGCGATTGTATGTTTTTGCAGTAAAATAGCAATATGACAGCAAAAGAAGAATTTATTAAAATTTATCAAGAATTAATTAAGCGTGATGGTGCTGACAAGTTATTGCAATGGTTGGACAGTACGGATTTTTTTACTTGTCCTGCGTCAACTAAGTTTCATAATAATTTCGAAGGTGGTTTAGTCGATCATTCAGTTAAAGTTTATCATCGCTTAAAAAGAATTGTTGCCAGCGAACAAATTAATGTTAGTGAAGAAAGTATTGCTGTAGTTGCGTTATTGCATGATGTTTGCAAGGCGAATATTTATAAATCTGATTATCGTAATGTTAAACGTGATGGTGAATGGGT
>JAFUJE010000043.1 GCA_017473795.1 Clostridia bacterium | reverse complement strand
GGCTTAGACGTAATTTTGGAACAAGACGAAATGCGTTTGGACCGCATTGTTAAGAACTTGTTATATATGAATACCAAACGACAAGAATTGTGCACTGTAATCTTTAACGAATGCGTGCAGTTAATTGAGGCGGAAGGTTTACAAGGTGACAGTGCCATTGTCGTGGCTAAACCGGAATGGGAAAGTGGTGTTTTAGGAATTGTCGCAGTACGTTTAGCCGAAAAGTATGGTAAGCCGTGTCTTGTTTTGGGCGGGAAAGGTGAAGTATACAAAGGTAGCGGACGCAGTATTCCCGGTATTCATTTGGTTGAATGTATTACCAAAGCGGCGGAATATTTATCCACATTTGGTGGACATGCAATGGCGGCGGGAATGTCGTTGCCGGTCGCTAATTTTGAGCAGTTCCGGGCTTTGTTCCAAAAAATTGTTAGTGAAGCGATTGCGGTACAGACGACGGAAAACTGCAAATATTATGACTTTGAAATTGGGCAAGACGAATTAAACGAAAAATTCTTTGCGGAAGTGGCAATGTTGGAGCCGACGGGTTGTGGTAATCCGGCGCCGGTCTTAATGACTGTGATGCGGGAAACACACGCTGTCAGTTTCCCCAGTCACCCGACACATACGAAATTTGACAATGGTAAATTAAAGTATATCTTTTTTGGCGGGGCAGTCTTTAATGCAATTTTGGCGGCACCGTGTGTCAAGAGTGTGATTTTTGAATTACAACATAATGATGGGGCAGCACCGCAAGCCGTGGTTAAATGCGTGATTCCTTTTGCGATTAATGATGATGAAAAGGCGTTAGTCTTGCAAAGATATTTACATGATGATTTAGCAGTTACGCCTGACCAAGACTTGCAAGCGATTATCCGTGGTTTAAGTATTGACAGGTCGGTTTTTATTGATTATTATAAAGCAACTCTAAACTTAGTGAGCCAAAACAACTACTGTGCTTCGCCGTTGAAATTGTTTGGCAAAATTGTGTTACCACAGAAAAACATCTTCCAGTTTGTGTTCTGTTTTGCGGTGTTCCAACAACTGGGAATTTATGAGGTAGTTCGCAACCGTTTGCAGATTCATAATGAACGAACTACCGAATTGAACAAAAGTGCGATTTACAACAAAATTGTGAATTTAAATTAGACAAGAAGGAGAGAAAATGAGCAAAAATTTGAGAATTAGTTTCTTGGGGGGATTAGGCGAAATCGGTAAGAACATGACCGTTTTCGAATTTGGCGATGACATGATTGTTGTCGATGCTGGCTTAGGTTTCCCAGACGACGCAAAGATGCCGGGGATTGATTTGGTTGTGCAAGACATTACCTACTTAATCCGTAACAAGCACAAAGTTAAAGGATACATCATTACTCACGGTCACGAAGACCATATCGGTGGTTTGCCATTCGCTTTGAAAGAAGTACCGGCACCAATTTATGCCAGCCGTATGACTTTGGGATTAATTGAACACAAATTACGGGAACACGCAGGCTTGAAAGTGAAAGCCGTGGCAGTGCGTCCTCGTGCAGTAGTAAAAATTGGCGAATTTTCAGTGGAGTTTGTGCATGTTAACCACTCGATTCCGGGGGCTTTTGCGGTGGCGATTACTACGCCGTTGGGTACGGTTTTCCACAGTGGGGATTTGAAGATTGATTTAACTCCAGTTGATAATCAGCCGATTGATTTACCACGGATTGCCGAAATCGGACGTCGTGGTGTTGCTTTGATGTTATGTGAAAGTACCAACATTGAACGTGAAGGCTTTACGATGAGTGAAACCACCGTCGGTGAACGTTTGGACGAATTATTTGCTCAATACAAAGACAAACGTATGTTCATTACTTCGTTTGCTTCCAACGTACATCGTATGCAACAAATTTTGGACTTAGCCCAAAAATACAAACGTAAAGTGGCATTCTTGGGGCGCAGTATGATTGCGGTCAGTGATATTGCAATTAAGTTGGGTGAAATGAAAACCCGTCCGGAAAACATTATTGAAATCAGTAAAATTAATGCGTTTAAAAACGAAGAAGTTTTAGTCTTGTTAACCGGCAGTCAAGGGGAACCGAACGCCGCACTCAGCCGTATGGCAAACGGTGATTTTGGTCAGATTAACTTGGGACCGAATGATGCAGTAATTTTCTCAGCGTCGCCCATTTCTGGAAATGAAGGTGCGGTAGCTGATGTTGTTAATAATTTAGTGCATCGTGGTTGCGAAGTTGTTTACGAACGTTTGGCAGCAGTGCACGTTTCGGGTCATGCTTGCCAAGAAGAAATTAAGATTATTCATGCTTTAGTACGTCCACGCCATTTTATTCCGATTCATGGTGAATATAAAATGTTGAAGAAGCACTGTGATTTGGCAAAACGTATGGGATTGCCGGCACGTAATGTTCACATGCCAGAGTTAGGTGAATGTTGGGAATTGTCAGCAGCAGGCTTAAAGAAAGTTGGCTCGGTACCACATGGTTCACGCTTAATTGATGGCTTTGGTGCGGGTGATGTAGATAGTTCGGTTTTACGTGACCGCCAAGCATTGGCTGAAGATGGTATTTGTATTATCGGTTTGGGCTATGATGGTAAGTCGGGCGATTTGTTATCAGGACCAGATGTAATTATGAAAGGTTTGGCGTATGCTCACGAATTAGAAAAAGTGATTGTCGATGTGCGTGGTGTGGTATTGGAATCTTTAGAAAAGATGCCGTTTAATGGTAGCGATGTTAATGATGTCCGTAACCAAATTCGCAAAGATGTCCAAAATTATTTCCAAAAGAATTTCAACCGTCGTCCGATTGTTGTTTCAATGTTGGAAAAGGTTGGTCAATGATTTGGTTGTTCGCCGGTATCTTGGTAGCGGTGGTGGTGGCCGATTTGGTCACGAAATTTACTTTTGACGGAATTTTAAACCCCGGTATTGCTTGGGGGTTAGGGGCTCAACTGCCATGGCTGTGGATTGCGGTGGTGGTTTTGTCTTTTGTCATCGTGGTTGTCATGACTGTATGGTATTGTCGGACGCCACGACGCAAGTCATATTCGTTTACCGTGGGTATGGCTTTGTTTTTGGGTGGCGTGTTAGGTAATGCCATTGACCGCTTGCTAACTGGTGGTGCGGTGCATGATTTTATCAATTTTGTGTTATTTAAAAATAATTTGGCCGATATTGCTTTGGTAATTGGCGTCGTGATGATTGGAGGGCAAGTTGCGTTTCGATAAGTATTTATGTGCTTTGTATCCAGATGTGACCCGCAGTCAAATTGTGGCGGCGATTAAGCGGGGTGATTTTACGGTAAATGGGCAACAAGTTAAGGCGGGTTATGATTTACGTGATTCTGATGTTGTAGCAGGAACATTACAGCCGGTCGCTGTTACCGCCGAACCCGAGGATTTACCTTTGGTGGTTGTGTACGAAGACGAGCATTTAATGGTTATTAATAAACCACGGGGCATGGTGGTACATCCGGGCGCTGGTGTGAAGAGCGGTACTGTGTTAAATGCACTTTTAGGACGGGGACAAGGACATTTGGAGCGGGCAGGAATTGTGCACCGTTTAGACAAAAACACGGCGGGTTTATTAATTGTCGCCAAGACGGTGGCGTGTCAAGGCTTGTTAGCCAAAATGTTTGAAAAGCACACCATTCAACGAACGTACTGGGGATTGGTAGAAGGTAAAGTTGTCAATGATATGACGATTGATAAAAATATTGTACGTCATCCGCAACACCGTACAATTTTTACCGTCACACAGCAGGGTGGACGTCGGGCGATAACGCATTTGAAAGTCTTGGAAAACTATGCACGCCATACGTGGTGCGAGTTTACTTTGGAAACAGGACGCACACACCAAATTCGGGTGCACTGCAAAGCGATTCATCATCCGATTCTGGGTGACCCGGAATACAACAGTGGTCAGGGGCAAATGCTGGAAGCCGTACGTTTGGATTTTACACATCCGATTACCGGACAGGCGATTCATGTCGAAATTCCGCCGACAAAAGAGTTTGCCGAGGCTCGGGATAAATGCTATCATTTAGCATAGGAGGTAAAATCAAATGTCATCAAGAAACAGCATTTTGAACGTGTTGTCATACTTGTCAATTGTGGGTGTTGGTCTTGTGTTGTTACTATCATGGATTTTTGAAATGGTAGGTTTAACCGCTCAAGTTGTTAGTGCCGTAAAACTTTTGGCTGAAGTTTTGGCGTACATTGTAGTGGCTTGCCACTCGTTCGGTTATGCACGCTCACGTGGCGGATGGTGGTTAGCCGTTTGGGTAGTCGCTGTTGTGTTAATCGTGGTCTTCTTGGTTTTGGGCAATATGAACATTCGTTTTAAATAAAAATGAAGCAATTTTTCCAAAACGCATTTACCAAGATAAAGGATTATTTTACGGCCAATCAGGGTCGTAAAATTTTCTTTTGGGGTTTAGTTGCGACGATTTTGACTTTGATGATTGACTGTGTTTGCCGGGTGGTTTTAATTTTTTCGACTGACGGTGAAATGCAATATTTTTTGGCGCAAATAATTTTTGTTCTGCGCATTGCTGAGGCGATTGCTTTGCTGGTTGCCGGCGTAGGAACTTTGTGGGATAGTATGCAATCTCGTTATTTCTTTTTGAAAAAGATGCGGGATATTCAATACGAACATCTGAAGTCTATCTATGAAAAGCAAACAGCGGGTGAAAATGTGGTCATGACTGCGACGTTTAGTGATGAAGAAAACCGCTATTTAAAACGTAAGAAACGAGCTTACGTGTGGACAATTATTTTTAAGGTATTTGTTGTGATTGCGTTATTTTCCTTGCTATTGGGGGTCTAAATAAGGTAAAATATTCCTTATGGATAAAAAAATTACAAAACAAAAAAATCAAGCGACGGTCGTAATGACCTTCAACAAAACTGAATGGGAAAGCGCAATTGAAAACGCTTACAAAAAAAATGCTGGTAAATACAAGGTTGCCGGTTTCCGTGCAGGAAAAGCGCCACGCAAAATGGTGGAACAACAATATGGTGCAGGTATCTTCATGGAAGAAGCAATGCAAGATTTGTTTGCGGATAACTTTGGCAACGAATTAAAGTTGATTGATTATCCACATTTGGATTTTGAATTTACCGCAGAAGGTGGTATTAAATTAACCGCAAAATGTGACGTTGAACCAGAAGTAACTTTAGGACAATATACCGGTTTAGAAATTAAGAAAACCGAAGTTAAGGTTGGTGACAAAGAAGTTAAGGACTACTTAAGTCGTTTACAAGCAACCCGTGCAAAACAAGTAGCAGCCGATAAAGACCATGCTGTGGCTAACGGTGATATTGCTGTGATTGATTTTAAGGGTAGTGTTGATGGTAAATACTTTGAAGGTGTTACCGCACAAAATTACGAATTAGAAATTGGCAGCCACAGTTTCATTGATAATTTTGAAGACCAATTGGTTGGTATGAAAATGGGTGAGAGCCGTGATGTTAATGTTACTTTCCCGGCAAACTATCACGTGGAAGATTTGAAAAATGCGAAAGCAAAATTCGAAGTTACTTTGCACAATATCATGATTAAAGAAATGCCGGCTTTGGATGATGAGTTTGCGAAAGAAGTTTCTGAATTCGATAACATGAAAGCCTTTAAAGAAGATATCTTAAAAAAATTAACCGAACAGGCGACTAAGCAAGCCGAATACGCTGACGAAGAAAAATTGTTCGAAGCAATTATGGATAATGCGAAAGTAGAAATTCCAGAAAAAATGATTCATGACCACGCTCATGCGATGTTGCATGATATGGAACATAAATTGGCAGCGCAAGGTGCGACCTTGGAAATGTATGCTCAATTCATGGGAACAACTGCCGAAAAAATTCACGACGAATATCACGAAATTGCGGCTAAACAAGTAAAGATGCGTTTAGTCATGGACGCAATCGTCGAAAAAGAACAATTGTCCGACAAAGACCGACAAAAACAATTTGAGAATTTGTCCATATTCTTAAAGAGGGGGAACAAAATATGCTAATTCCAATGGTGGTTGATCAAACCGCAAACGGCGAACGTAGTTATGATATCTACAGTCGCTTATTGGAAGACCGTATCATCTTTTTGAATGGCGAAGTTAATGCACAGTCGGCTAACTTGGTTGTGGCTCAGTTGATTTATTTGGAAGCCAAAGACCCGAACAAAGACATTTCTTTGTATATCAACAGCCCTGGGGGCTCGGTGACCGATGGTTTCGCAATTTACGATACGATGCAATACATCAAGTGTGATGTGTCAACAATTTGTGTCGGGATGGCGGCTTCTATGGGTGCTTTCTTGTTGGCAGCCGGTGCGAAAGGAAAACGTTATGCTTTGGCAAACAGTGAAATTATGATTCATCAACCGTTAGGTGGCACGCAAGGTCAAGCGACGGATATTCAAATTCAAGCGGAGCACATTTTGCATTTGAAAAAACGCTTAACCAAAATTTTGGCTGACAACTGTGGTAAGTCTTTAGAGCAAGTTGCGGCTGATTGTGAACGTGATCACTATATGACCGCTGACGTAGCGAAAGCATACGGTTTAGTAGATCAAGTATTTACTAAACGTGGTTAAAAACAGTTTAAGTATAATCGGATTGGTTAAGGGGAAACTTACAATTAAAGCGGTTTCCCAAAGGAGGTGTTATGAACAACGCTTTATGTAGTTTTTGCGGTCGTAGTAGCCGTGAAGTAAAAAAAATTATTGGCAGTCCCACTGGGTCGGCTTATATTTGTGAGTACTGTATTGAGGCTTGTGCTGATGTTTTGTTAGCACACCGTGAACATACCACGCCAGCTGACTTGGTGTTATTACCACCAGCGGTAATCAAAGCGAAGTTGGACGAATATATCATTGGTCAAGACGAAGCCAAAAAAACTTTGTCTGTGGCGGTGTATAATCATTACAAACGGATTAATTACAATCAATATTTAAAGCACAGTAAAAAGAAAGACCGTAAGCCGGACGATGTCGAATTGGAAAAAAGCAACATTTTAATGATTGGACCCACGGGCTCGGGAAAGACTTTGTTAGCCAAAAATTTAGCACGTATTTTGGACGTTCCGTTTGCAATTGCCGACGCCACGACTTTGACCGAAGCGGGTTACGTGGGTGAGGACGTTGAAAACATCTTATTGAAATTGTTGCAGAACTGTGACTACGATGTGGAAAAAGCACAACGTGGGATTGTTTACGTCGACGAAATTGATAAGATTGCCAAGAAAGGTGAAAACCGCAGTATTACTCGTGACGTGTCGGGTGAAGGCGTACAACAGTCTTTATTGAAAATTATCGAAGGTACTGTGGCTAATGTTCCGCCACAAGGTGGACGTAAACACCCGAGCCAAGAATGTATCCAAATTGATACTTCCAACATCTTGTTTATTGTGGGTGGTGCCTTTGTTGGTTTGGAAAAAATTGTTTCGGCACGTATGAATGGTTCAGGTTTGGGTTTTGGTGCCGAGTTAAAAAACAACACCGACGAATCAGCGGCAATTTCGGACATTAAAAAAGTTAGTCCAGTTGATTTGGTTAAGTTTGGGATTATTCCGGAATTTGTGGGACGTGTGCCGGTTGTTGTTGGTTTGGAAGCGTTGGATAAAGAGGCTTTGATTAAAATTATGACCCAACCGAAAAACGCACTGGTAAAACAATTTGTCAAAATGTTTTCCTTGGATAACGTTAAATTGGAAATTACCAAAGATGCCATTGAACGTGTGGCGGATTTAGCGTTGGAATTGAAGACCGGCGCCCGTGGTTTACGTACCATTTTGGAAGACGCTTTGTTAGATGTGATGTATGCGACGCCTGCGGATAAAACCATTGATAAAATTATCATTAATGCTGATGTCATTAACAAGGTGACAAAGCCGAAAATTGTTCATGCGGAGAAGCCTGCCGTCGAAGCAACAACCGAAAAAGCGTCGACAGCAAAAAAAGCGGAAAGTAAAACCAAGACCGCAAAGTCATTGACCGCAACTTCGGCATAATCATGGGAAAAAATTAAAGGCTTAGAAACAGACTAAGCCTTTTTTAATGCAAAAAAAAGAGTACCGTGGAAGATACTCTTTTTGTTTGATAGTTTGTTGTGGCTTATTGTTCCAAGGCTTTGATTTGGCTGGTGTGCAATTCAACTTTGTTACTGCGGCCAAACATATTAACCATAACGGTGATTTTGTGGTTAGCAGCGTCAACGTTAGTAATCTTGGCGGTTTGTCCCATTAATGGACCGTCGATGATGGTTACAACGTCGTCAACTTCGAAAGCAACTTTAGCGTTGATTTTACGTTCTAAGCGCATCTTCATAACGTCAGCGTTCGACAAGGGAAGTGGACGTCCTTTTGGTCCAACGAAACCAGTGATGCCACGGGTACGGGTAATGGTATGCCAGATGTCGTCACCGTAAATCATTTTAACAAAAATGTAAGTTGGCATACTGTGTTGACTTTTAATCATTTTGGTGCCGTCTTTCTTTTCCGTCATAATGTCTTCGGTGGGAATGAAAATTTCCAAGACACGGTCTTCCAAGTGATATTTTTCGATAACTTTTTTCAAGTTGTCTTCGGCTACCGCTTCGTAACCATTAAAAGTGTGTAACACATACCAGCGTGCTTCACTGTCACGACGTTGGTTGCCGGCAACTTTCAATTCTGGTGGCATATCATTCGCCAATTCTTGAGCGATTGTATTTTCCGTCATATTTGTGTTCTCTTCCATAAATCCTCCTTATAAGATTGTCCAGCCAGACAGACTGCCATTGAGTAATAAATAATGTAACAAACCAAACACAATCCACATTACTAATAAAAGAATACCGAAAAGTAGGACAATGCCTAAAACAATACCGGTTGATTTGCAGACTTGTTTGAATGTTGGCCAATGGACTTTTTTTAATTCGCTAAAAACGCTGGCCGTGCTACGTCCAATCCATTTGAAGAAACGAATTAACCAAAATGGTTTCTTTTCTTTTTTTTCTTTGGGTTTTTCCGCTGCTTTTTTAGCTTTTTCTTTTTTCAAAAGTTTTTCTTGCTTTGCACGTTCTTTCGCTGCTTTGCGGAATTCTTTGGGTGTCATAATGGGTGACATTGTTTCCGCTGTGATATCGGCGGTTTGGTTATCAACCGCTGCGTCGGCAGCAACTGGGAGCGGGGCTTTGTTTTGTGCCCGGTTGTATTGCTTTTGTGCGTGCCTGCGTTTAGATTTTGAACCCATGACTCTCCTTATTTGCTTTCTTTGTGTTCCGTATGCTTACGACAGAAGCGGCAGTATTTGGTTAACGTTTTACGTTCCGGATCATTCTTTTTGTTTTTTTCCGTGTCGTAGTTACGTTGGTTGCATTCGGTGCAAACCAATACCATTGGAACTCGGTTACCTTTTTTGTTTGCCATAATTTTTTCTCCTTAAAAAAAAGACCCCTTGGTGGACGTCTTTATTTATCTTATATATTATATCCTAGACTCTTGATTGTCAAGCAAATATATGTTAAGATGGCATAATGGAAGCTGCAGTTATTCAATATATTACGGATCATAAGATGATTAATGCTGGGGACCGCATTGGCGTCGCTGTGTCTGGCGGGGAAGACAGTATGGCGTTATTAACGCTGTTAAATAATTTGTCACAGGAATTAGACTTTGAAGTTTTGGCGATTCATGTTAATCACAATATTCGTAAGTCCGCCAATCGTGATGTGCGCTTTGTAAAAAAGTACTGCGACGAAAACCAAATTGCTTTTGTTAAATATACGGTAAACGCACCAGAATATTCAACCGCTAACAAAGTGGGTTTAGAAGTGGCAGCACGTGAATTGCGTTATCAATGCTTTGAAGCGGCAGTCAAGAAACACAAATTAAACAAAGTGGCGTTAGCGCATCATTTACACGACCAAGCGGAAACCGTGTTAATGCATTTGTTCCGTGGCTGTAGTTTGGAAGGGGCATCGGGTATGGCTCCGGTGCGTGGTGTTTACATTCGTCCGTTCTTGGAAACCAAAAAAAGCGACATTATTGCGTACAACTATCGTAACAGTATTCCGCACGTTGAAGACGAAACTAACGACGATAATGTGTACCGTCGTAACTATATTCGTAATGTTTTATTACCAGAGATTACACGTGAGTGGCGTGGGGCTGCTGAAAATTTGGCTGCATTTAGTCGGATTGCGGCACGGGATAATAAATTTATTTTAGACCAATGTGATATGAATGGTATTGTCCGTGAAGGCAATGTGGTACGCATTCCCTTGAGTCGTTTCTTTTTGCCGTCTTCCATTGTGACACGGGTGATTTATCATGCTTTAGGTTTGTTGGATATGCGCATTGATATTGAGATTAAACATATTAATGCAATTATTGCTTTAAGTGTGGACGGCTTGAACGGGGAAAAAATTTCCTTACCGCACAACGGCTACGCTATCAAAGAATATGAATACATCAGTTTAGTGCGTAACGAAAACCGACCACAGTTTAAGGAATACAGTTTCCGTGTTGGTAAGACTTTGGTGGAAGGATTCGGAACGATTTCAATTACCAAGACCATTAGTTACAAACTGGCAATTCAACGTGGTTTGTGTGTTATTGATGCCGATAAGTTGCCACGTAAAGCGAAATGGCGTTTCCGTTTAGACGGTGATATGTTTGAAAAAATTGGCGGTGGCACTAAGAAATTAAATGCTTACATGACGGATAAAAAAATTCCGGCTCGTTTGCGTCCGACGACACCAGTGTTGGCTTTGGACCACGAAGTATTTGTGGTTGGTGGTGTTGCGATTAGTGAAAAAGTCAAAACCGACCGTGACACGATTGATGCTTATGTTTTGGAATTTATTCGTCAATAATATCTGGTTGTAACATGGTTTGCTGGCGGTGACGATTTTCAGCCGCAATTTCATTCAGAATTTGAGCAAAGGCTTCAATGCCGATTTCTTCGATGTGGCCACTTTGGTTGGCGCCTAAAACTTCACCGGAGCCACGGATTTCTAAATCACGCATGGCAATATTAAAGCCGGCACCTGTGGAATAAAAGTTTTTAATAGCATTGATACGTTCCAGCGCTTTGTCGGTGGTGTATTCGGCTCGGGCGTAGGTTAAGTAGGCGTAGGCTTGGGTGGTACTGCGTCCGACACGTCCCCGTAATTGGTGCATTTGTGCCAGACCTAACTTATCCGCACCCACAACAAACAAAGTATTGGCGGTGGTTAAGTCGATACCGTTTTCTAAGATTGTGGAAGCTACGATGATATCAATTTCGTGTTCGTAAACCGCAGTAATGGTGCGTTCAATTTGACTGGTAGCCATTTGACCGTGGACGTAGCCGACTTTGTTAGGGTAGCGGGCGGCAATTTTGGACGCAAATTTTTCCATATCACGTACGGTGTTATAGAGTACTATCACTTGTCCGTTGCGGTTTAGTTCTTGGTCGATAGCGTCCCATAGTAATTCCCAACTGAATTCGGCAACACGGGTAATCACGGGTAAACGGTCTTTAGGCGGGGTGGTAATTACCGAAATATCACGCAGACCCATGAGTGACATATTTAAGGTACGGGGAATGGGGGTGGCAGATAGGGTGAGCACATCTACGTTCGGAGTTAGTTTTTTAATTTTTTCTTTGGCTTCCACACCGAAGCGTTGTTCTTCGTCTAAGATAAGCAAACCCAAATGATGAAAATTAGTGTTGGTTAAAGATAGTAATTTATGGGTACCGATAATAATGTCGATTTTACCGTCTTGCAAATCGGCTAAGGTTTGGGCTTGTTGTTTGGCAGTGATGAAACGGTTATAGACAGCCACTTTGATGCCAAACGGTTGGAAACGTGCTACGGCGTTTTGGTAGTGTTGCATTGATAAGATAGTGGTGGGGCAAAGCAAGACGACTTGGTGTCCGTTCATAACGGCATTGAAAGCCGTACGAAAAGCAATCTCGGTTTTACCGTAACCGACGTCACCACAGACTAAGCGGTCCATCAAGCGGGGACTGCTTAAGTCGGCGTAGATGTCTTGCATTACTTTATCTTGGTCTTTGGTTAAGTTATAAGGGAAACTGGCAGCAAAAGCGGCGTTATTATCGGCTAAAATTTCGTACGGCGGTCGTTTGATGCCAGCACGTTGGCGGTACAAGTCGCTTAGTTTGAAGGAGAGTTCTTGCAGGCGTCGCCGAACCCGTTGCTTCGCATTGGCGAAGTCTTGCCCCCCTATTTTGTGTAGACGGGTGGGTTCACCCACGTAATTGGATAAGACGTCGGTTTTGTCCGTGGCTAAGTAAACCATGGTGCCACCGTCGTATTGCAAAGTTAAGTAGTCGGCGAAATTGCCGTCGCCTAGTAAGTCAAGTTTTTTGATGCCCATAAAACGGCCAATCCCGTGTAAGGAGTGTACTACGCATTCACCAACCAATGGCATGATAAATTCTTTCTTGGTTTTGGTGAGTAAGGCTCCGGTTCCGGCGTCCAAAGTTTTGCCGGGATTGGTATCCGTCAGACTGTAAATTAACAAGTCGTCAATTTGGCAGGAAAGAGGAAATGTGCTGGGGATAATGTTAATACAATTGGGAATGGCAGTGCTTTTGGTAATGATGAAATCAATTTTTTTGTTGCGTAAATAATTTTCAGCGGTTTTGGTGTTCCCGACAAAAAGCAAGACCGTTTGATTTTTGACTGTGGCTAGTTCGTCCGCTAGTAAAGATACCGCACTATTATAACTGGGAAGAATTGCGGTGGGGGCGGAGACCCGAGACCAATCCCGGTCAGGGCAGACTTGTTTTAAAATATCCAAGGCTAATGAAAAACTTAAATCGGTGCCGAGATTAACCATGGGAAGTTTTTTAATAAACGCTCGGGTGTTGGCGTCAATTAAGCGTAAATCTTCGATGGTGTCATCAAAAAACATAATCCGGACTATTTCCGTGTTATTGGGTAAGTGTACGTCAATAATGTCGCCGTGTACCGAAAATTCATGTTCTTGCAGGGCTTGTTTTACTGTCGCCATGGAGATGGTTTGACCAACGGTAAGTGTCATTTCACACCTGCAATGACGTCATGAGCAATTTGCACTGCGGTATCAAGCGCCGTGTCAATTGTGGCTCGGTCGGCGTCGGGAATTTTGGATAAAACGTAGTTGGCGGTATTGCCTTTAATATCGGTGGCGGGTTTAGCACCAATTTTAATTTTGGTGTAGTCCGTGGCTTGCAGTAATTCATTAATGGATTTCAGCCCGTTGTGTCCGCCGGCGCCTCCGCTTTTTTTTAAACGGACAGTACCAATATCTAAATAAATATCGTCGACGAAAACAATTACTTGGGTTGTGGGAATTTTGAATTTACGACAAACGGCGACGACGGCTTGACCGGATAAGTTCATATAGGTTAGTGGTTTTAAGATTATCACTTTGTTGCCGTTTTCGTGAGTGCTGGTAAGCAGTTGGTTGCCTTTTTTGGTAAAAGTTAAATTGCCGGCAAAACGTTCGGCAGCTTTGAAACCAAGATTGTGCCAAGTTTCAAAGTATTTACCTTCGGGATTACCTAAACCAACAACTAAATATGTTTTCATAGTGATGCAATAAGTTAGCACGGCAGGGGATTTTTTTCAACTGTTTTGCAATTTTCCCGCTTGCCAGTGGTTGACAAAGTGCCGTGTGTGTGTTATTTTAGGCATAAGAATTTAATAGCCGAAGAAAGCAAGTGGCTTTAATGCGGAAATCTTGCCGAGGTAATTGATAATCACCGCCTGTGCTATTATGTTCCTTAAAAGGAGGTTTAATGGCCGTTAAAGCAAAACAAAGTAATGCTAATTTCCAAAGCAAAATTGCGACTGTCCAGGAAATTGAAGGTAAACTGAAAAATGCGAAGAGTGTCGTATTCGTAAACTACCAAGGTTTGAATACGCAGGAAGATGCTGACTTACGTCGTAAATTCCGTGAAGCTGACGTTGTTTATAATGTTTACAAAAATAACTTGGTGCGTATCGCTTTGAACAATTTAGGCATTACCGAACTTGACGACAAATTGAATGGCACACTTTCCGTTGCTTTCTCAAATGGTGATGAAGTTAGTGCGGCAAAAATTATCAAGGACGCAAAGTTCAAAGATAAGATGCAATTCCAATTTGGTTTGATCGGCAATCAAGTTTTGTCGCAAGAAGAAGTTGTTCGTTTAGCATCAATGCCGAACAAGGAAACTTTGATCGCTCAATTGATGGGCTTGATCAACAGTGGTGCACGTGGTATTGCTACCGTTATCAATGCGGTTCCACGCAATTTGGCTATGGTTATCAATGCTGCTAAGAAATAAGCAGTGCCTGCCAATTGAGCAATAAACAAATCAAAAAAAATCTAAATTAAAAATTAAAAGGAAAATTAAAAAATTATGAATACTCAAGAATTAGTAGAAGAAATTGCAAAATTAACTTTAACAGAAGCAGCTGACTTAGTTAAAGCTTTGGAAGAAAAATTTGGTGTTAGCGCAGCTGCTATGGCAGTTGCAGCCGCTCCTGCAGCAGGTGCAGCCGCAGCAGCAGACGCTCCTGCAGCAAAAGCTGATTTCGACATTATGTTGAAAGACATCGGCGCAAACAAAATCAACGTAATTAAAGTTGTTAAAGACATCACCGGTTTAGGTTTGGGCGATGCTAAAGCTTTAGTTGAAAGCGCACCAAAAGTTATTAAAGAAAAAGTTCCAGCAGAAGAAGCTAAGAAAATCGAAGCTCAATTGAAAGAAGCTGGCGCAACCGTTGAATTAAAATAATTTTGTAACTACGGTTCAAATCATAAAAAGGCAACTCCATGTGGGTTGCTTTTTTTTAATGGTCACGGTTTTTGTATTCGTCCAAAAGCATTTTGGCCATTTGTTCGGGGGTTTCTTGGCAATTTCTGGCGAGCCATAGGCGGCACATTTCTTTAATGCCGGCACCGAAGAAACTGGCACGGTAGAAAATGTCGATGTCTTGCGTGTGGTCAACAGTGGTGGAGTCGACGTTTTTTAAGATTGCGTCGTGGGTGTCGGTTTCTGCCATGGTGGCGTAAGGAATATTTAAAAAGGCACGGTAAAAAGGCTGGTGATTTTGAATAAAAGTGAACATTTCAACAAAGGCTTCATGCGTGCGCCGGGTGCCGTTTTGAAAAATGTTAGCCATGCCTTTGGCAAATTTCTTTTCAAT
>JAFUJE010000042.1 GCA_017473795.1 Clostridia bacterium | reverse complement strand
ATGAATAACATTCCCCACGATTTTTACTGGTGGGAAATTAGTACGTACTGGTTTAATACCTTGTGCTGTCAAATACTCTGCTAATTGAACGGTATAAGATTGTGATTCACTGGCATTCATGTTTTTAGACTCGAAACCAAAAGCGGAGGCCGTTTTTCCCTGTTCTCTAACTAATGCTGAAATATCGCTACCAACTTCAGTATACTCACTATCAAAGAATGGCAATGGTCCATTATATTTAGGATTAGCGTGTTGCCCACCATAATATGCCTGAAAACCAAATATATTTAAAACACTAGGATATGACGTGTAACGGTTTAATTTAACAATCCCTTTATTAACACCTCGATTAATAAAACTTTGCTCCCGACTGGCTAAATAAGAATTATAATACTGCAAACTCGAAATCATACGATATTCACCGATATTATAAAAACATAATTCACGTTGTTCGTTTACTTCATCACCAGCGTCATATTCCGCAGAGGTGTGAATTTGCACATCAAAACGAGACGAGGAATACTCCACAACTGGATATTCACTTTCGTAAGCATAATTATAAATTTCTGCACTGCCAGTGGTACGATTTTCTGTATTAAAGCGCGGGAAATTAATATATTGCGCTTTGTTAACAATTACAAAATCAAACGCAATATCCAGTTGAGTTAAAACACCATCCCCATTCGAAATTTTTTGTTTAAAAGATATTTCATAAAAACCCGGGTCCTTAAACATTCCCCGAAGAGCATTGCCATTGTACGCTACTGCCCCAATAGAGTAAGACACATTTTGATTTTCAATTTCATTAAAAATAAAAGTATCTGACGAAGTATTATCGGCTTTTTCAACCGTGACTTGATTACCATTACGAGTAACACTATACAACCAAACACCATCACTATTATAAAGTTCAGTTGTTCCATTTGAAATTGTTTTTACTTCTTCCGGTTGAGATGTAGAAGGATTAATTGAATACAAGTATTTATCGCTAGTATCTTTAACTTCAACAACATAACCATCACTTACATCCGTATTGGGTTCAAATCTAACACTTAAAACGTGGTTACCCTCTGTATCATAAACATATTGCGTTTCCCCCACTAATTTATCATTTGGAACACCCGTATAAACTTCATCTGCTGAAAATTGATCATCAACCGCAATAATACTTGGTGCAATACCATCACGTGTAATAACCAACTCGGTCGGAACGTCTACTAAACCAGTTAATTCAAACAAGACAATATCATCATAATTTTGTGGGTCTAACATTACCACCGGAATATCTAATGTATTTCCCCCCCCATTAGCAATCTTTTGCATTTCCGAACTTGTAAAAACAGGATAAGGATAACCATTATTACGCCGTTTTTGTAAATCAGAATACGAGCCCCTAATATTCGCATTTAAAAAACTAGACAAAACAGTACGGTCATAACGTTCTTCAATTAAAGTTAATGTTGTATTCTGTCCTAATTTAACCGAACCAGTATCAGTTTGTTTAAATGGAATCCGTTGATATAAATCATCAAAAGTAGGAATGCTACTTGAATCATTTGCTACCACATCTGTATCTGCCGCACGTGTCGAGAAATTAGTCAAATTTACAACGTAACCCGTGCAAAACAAAGCCAACGCCATCGTTATACTCAATAGCGTCAGCGTAACAATCCGACCACGGCCATACTTCATGCGTATTCCCCCAACATAGTATGTTTAAATTATAATTTTAATATTTGATATCGTCAAATCAAATCATAAAGCTTACCAGTCAAATAAATCCCGGTGCTGTGCAGTATTAGCACGACGAATCACAATATCATTACGACGGCGGATATCATAATAAATTGCCGCTTCGTCAAAATATTTTCCCGGAACATAAATATCTGGCGTCGGTTTTAATTTAATAACACCTTTATTTAAGCATTCGTAGAACAAAGTTACCTTACTACGCAACGGGTGGAAGGTAAAACAATAAACAAAAATATTACCCGGAACAATATCCAACAATTCGTTCGGCGGCAATAACGGACGACTGGCTGTATTTGTTGCCGTTGACTTGCTACCACCATTAGGATCATCCTTAGTTGATTT
>JAFUJE010000041.1 GCA_017473795.1 Clostridia bacterium | reverse complement strand
TGCCAACAAAGAAGTAGGCTTGAAGAATAAGAAGCTTGCAAGTCACACAAGGGCAATCGAAAAGTTAATGACAGCTACCAAACGCAACATGTTTGAAATTTCTGCAAGGCTTCTTGTTATCAGAAATGAAAACTTGTTTGAAGAAGATGGCTTCAAAGATGTTTTCGATTATGCAGAAAGACTTTTCGGCTACAAGAAAAACATGGTTTACAAGCTGACAACCGCCGCCGAAAAGTTCATTGAACACTCGCCGCAGGGTAAAGGCTATGTTTCCATTCTGACACACGAAAACGAAGATTACACAGTTTCGCAGTTGATTGAACTTAACGCAATCGAACCCGATACGGCGGTAAAGCTGGACGAACTTGAAGTAATTTCGCCGCAAATGACAACGAAAGAAATTCGTGAAGTTGTCAAGGCATACAAGAAAGGCGAAATTGACGAAAACGGCAACTTCAAGGCGGTTGAAGAAACCGAAGAAGAAAGCGAACCCGAACCCGAAGAAACGGTTGATGAAACGGCAATGCTGATTATTCAGACAGCCGATAACATTAGCAAAATTCTTGAAGATGAAAGAATTATCAAGGACACAATGACGGTTTCAAAGCTTCAAGAAATCAGAAATTTTCTGAATGGTATTAACCTTTAATCAGTTTGCCAGTAGTTGGCTACTTGATTGTAGCCAACTACACAAAATAAAACTCAAAAATAATATAAGAAAGTAGAGGTAATCAAAATGGCAAAATTCGCAAGCAAGTTTAACAAGGGCAGAAAGTTTGACGTTGACACGACTAACTTCAACTATGAGAGCATGGCAGACATGTTCAACAATGACGGGGCAGGCGTTGTCTATCCGCTGACAGCAATTTACATTAACACAAAGAGCAAGTACAACGCCGCACCCGTGTTTGCTACTGACCGTTGCTTTGTTAATGCACCGTCCCACATGCTGGACACGGCAAAAGAAATTCTTGCCGATGATGAAGCAGTTGCCGCAATCAATAACGGTGAAGTTGGTTTCTACATTTACGCATATAAGCAGGAAAAATTCAACCGTGATTGTTTCGGTATCAACTTTGTTGACATTGAAAAGAAATAAGTGTTGACGTTATGGGGGCATATCTCAACGGTATGCCCCTATTTCAGCAGAAAGAGAGGTTTGACACATGGCAAGCAAACGTGATGAATTGATCGCTTTTGTTCAATCGCTGACCGATGAACAAATTGAAAAACTTGCTTCACGGCTGGACTATCTGAAATCGTTTACCGATGAAGATATAAAGAAGCTGGAAACAGTAAAGCCGCCCAAACCGCACGTTGTAGCAAGTGAAACGCCGTTGCCGTTTCAAAAGAAATCGGAAACCGCAATGCCGTTTCAAAGAAATATCAAACGATAGTTTGATAGTGTAGTTGACTACAAAGAGAGGTAAAGGCAATGGCAAGTAAAGTCAAAATTGATTTGAAGTTTTCTTCAAGCGTTTCAAAGCAATTCAAAAACAAACTAAATAAAGAAATTGTCAATGCAACCGAAAGTAGCCCCGATTTAAGAAAAGAAATTCGGCGTGTGTTTCAGCAAGCCAACCGCCGTATTCAGAACATAGAAAAAGCGGGCGTATTTTCGCCAGCGGTTGCCGCTTTGGGAAAAGGCGACATACAAGGCTATTCAAAGTTTAGTGTTAAAGGTTTCGGCAACACGGGCGACAGTTGGAAAGCATTGAAGAAAGAATATGCAAAAGCTATTGCATTTCTTAATCAAGCGACAAGTTCCGCCAGCGGTGCAAAAGAATTTGAAGCACAAGTAAAGAAACAAATGAACCTTGATGATAAATTATGGGCAAACGTCCGTGATACCATTATAGGGAATTACAACAGCGTTTCAAGTGATTTGCTTCTTGCTTTGCCGTATAGCGACTTTATGCAAGAAGTGTATAGCCGTGCGGCAGATAGTTCAAGTTCACAAATGGAGCGTGACGCACGTACCGCAGAGCAAGACATACAAGACAAAATCAACCGTACCGCAAATGAACTTGCAGGGGAAGTGGCAGATGCACTTGAAGCAATGGCAAAAGGTTTCAAGATTGATTTCTAACGAAAAGGGGTGTAGATATTGGCTAAAAAGAAAACCCGTATAGAGTTCAAAGAGGATAGCAAAATATTTGCACCCACGGACATTGAAAAGGTTTTGAAAATCAGCGTTACCCCGTCAATGACAATCGGCAACAACAAGGGTATATATTATTACAATATCCCTTGTTCGTTTGACATTGAAACAACGTCTTTCTATATTGACGAAAACGGCGAAGTGATAGACTACGCCGAAAAAATGAAGCGTAAACAATACATACCAGACTACAACCCCGAAAAACGGGCAATCATGTACGTTTGGCAATTCGGCATAAATGGCAATGTTATTGTTGGTAGAACGTGGGAAGAATTTTTCACAATGCTTGACAAAATCGCCTATTTGCTACGGCTGGACGAAAAGAAGCGGTTAATGGTATTCGTTCACAATTTGGCGTATGAATTTCAATTCATGTGCAAATGGGTAGAATGGTACAAAGTCTTTTCGATTGACCTACGCAAGCCGATATATGCTATTACTAATAACTTCATAGAGTTTCGTTGTAGCTACTTGTTAAGTGGTTACAGTTTGGCAAATTTAAGTAACCAGCTTTTGAAATACAAGGTTAAGAAAATGACGGGTGATTTAGATTATAGCCTTATGCGAAACAGCGAAACAAAATTGACCGATGAAGAATTGCTATATTGTGTCAATGATGTTCGTGTTGTTATGGCGTACATTCAAGAAAAGATTGAAAACGAAAACGGCTTGACGAATATACCGATAACAAAAACGGGTTATGTTCGCCAATATTGCAAGCGTAATTGCTTGTATTTACCTAATACACATAAAAGAAATATGAACTACTTCAAACGTATTCACGAACTAACAATATCGAATATGAACGAATTTCAGCTATTGCAACGGGCATTTCAAGGCGGTTTCACACATGCCAACGCCTACTATACAAACGAAGTGTTGACCGATGTTGCAAGCTTTGATTTCACAAGTTCATATCCGTATGTAATGATTTCGGAAAAGTTTCCAATGTCACGGGGTGTGAAAGTTGACATTACCACGAAAGAAGAATTTTTCGTTTACATGAACGATTATCTTTGTGTGTTTGATGTTCGCTTTGAAAATCTTATGTGCAAGGAAACACACGAAAACCCAATTTCTTCTTCAAAGTGTTGGAAGAAATCAAACGTTGTCGAAAATAACGGGCGTGTGGTTTCGGCTGATATGGTTTGTATGTCAATCACAAATATTGATTACAACGTGTTTTCCATGTTTTACACGTGGGATAGTATCACGGTATCAAATTTGTATGTATATACAAAGAACTATTTGCCGACAGAGCTTGTCAAATGTATTCTTGACCTTTACGAAAAGAAAACCGTGTTGAAAGATGTAGAGGGTGCAGAAATCGATTATTTGAAATCGAAAGAAATGATTAACAGCGTTTACGGTATGAGCGTTACAAATCCGTTGCGTGATGAATACATTTTTGACGGTGATGAATGGGGTACGGTTGAAAGCAACCCCGTTGAATTGTTCGATATGCTGGAGCAACACAACGAAAGCCGAAACAGATTTCTATATTATATTTGGGGTATCTTTGTCACGGCGTATGCACGGCGAAACCTTTTCACGGGTATTCATTCGATACAAGATGATTATGTTTATAGCGATACTGACAGTATCAAGCTATTAAACTATGAAGCACACAAGGACTATTTCGACACATATAATAGAATGGTAGAAATCAAGCTGAAATCAGCTTGCGAATATCACGGGATAGACTTTGACAGAGTGCAACCGAAAACAAAAGAGGGCAAAACAAAGCGTTTGGGCGTTTGGGATTTTGAAGGCGTTTATTCACACTTCAAAACGCTGGGGGCAAAACGCTACATGATACACAAGGATAAGGCGTTACGAATTGACGGCGAATACTACCCGATTTCAATAACGGTTTCGGGTGTAAATAAGTTCAAGGCAGTACCGTACTTGTTAAATGATTTAGCAGGGGGTGACATAATGGCGGCGTTTGAAAAGTTCAATGACGGTTTGCACATACCGCCGGAAAAGAGTGGTAAAAACTTGCACACGTATATTGACGAAGAAAAGCAAGGTTTCTTAACTGATTATCAAGGTAACACGGCATACTACATTGAACTTTCAAGTATTCATCTTGAACCGACAAGCTATGATTTATCGCTTGCCAAACTCTACACTGATTATCTAAAAGGCATTAAAACCGAAAATCTTTAAGGGGGATTTGAACAATGAGAAACACGGAAAAAGAACTTCACGAAGCTATGGAAATGTTGGGGGAAGAATTACAGTTGCAGATTGACTTGAAAAAGAAAATCAACGCAATTCTTGACAAATGCTGCACATGGCATTTGCGTTTCATCTATTCTTTTCTTTCCAACTTATACGGCGAATAAAATTGTAGTTGACTACAATAGAAAGGGGCATTTATCATGGTAGAAGAATACAGAAAAGCAATTATTGAAGAACTGAATAATTGTGAAGATTGGAGCTTGCTTGACCTTATTTTGAAGCTACTGTTGAAGCTGAAAGAACAATAATGAAAGAGAGGTTTCCACAATGGCAAAGAAGCAACCGAAACAAGAAGAATTGAAGTTTTATTCACTTTCAAACATTCTTGCAAAGAACGCCGATTATAACATTATTTTCGGTGAACGTTCCAACGGTAAAACCTACGCCGCACTTGAATACGGCGTGAAACAGTTTGTTGAAAGTGGCTATGAAAATCAAACGGCTATTGTTCGCCGCTGGAAAGAAGATATTAAGGGCAAACGGGCAGAAACGTTATATAACGCACTTGAAGCAAATAACCGCATTGCAGAATTAACAAACGGCGAATTTACAGAGGTGTATTATTTCAACGGGCGTTATTATCTGTCAAACTTTGATACCAATTTGCAAAAGCACGTGCCGCACACAAAGCCGCTTGCATATACGTTTGCATTGTCAGAAATGGAGCATGACAAATCCACAAGCTACCCCGATATAACTACGGTTATATTCGATGAATTTTTGACACGGCGGTATTATTTGCCCGATGAATTTATACTATTTATGAACGTGCTTTCAACTATCATTCGCCAGCGTAACAACGTGAAAATTTTTATGCTGGGTAATACGGTTAATAAATATTGCCCGTATTTCACCGAAATGGGATTGAAGCATATCGGGCAAATGGAGCAAGGCACTATTGACGTTTACAAATTCGGAAAAGGACAACTCACGATCGCTGTTGAATATGCGGCAACTATCAGCAAGAATAAAGCAAGTAACAAATACTTTTGCTTTGATGATAGCGAAAGCGTGCAAATGATTATCAATGGTGCGTGGGAAATGGCAATCTATCCGCATTTGTCCGTGAAATATGATGATAAAGATATTGTTTTCATTTACTTCATAGAGTTCAACGGCAATTTGCTACAATGCGAAATTGTCAACAAAGATAATGAATACTTCACATATATTCACGAAAAGACAACGCCAATAAAGAACCCCGATACCGATTTGATTTATTCGTTGCAACATAACGAAAAGCAGAATTACAAGCGGCGTTTGCTTTCCACAAGTACACCGCTTGAAGCGAAAATTGCAAGATTTTACGCACTTGAAAAAGTGTTCTTTCAAAATAACGAAGTAGGGGAAATTGTACGTAACTACATTTTGCAGAGTACAAAATCACAATTTGCAAAAATTTGATGAACAAATTGTAAATAAACTACAAAACCCCTTGACAAATACGGAAAATTGTGTATAATATAAAATTGATAACATAGAGGTGTGTAATGGACGTAAACACGGCAACGCAGTTAATTTCGGGCGTTGGTTTCCCCATAGCACTATGTGTCTATATGATTAACACAATGCAAAAGCAAAGTGAAAATCATAAAAGCGAAATCAACGAACTTTCAAAAACGATTGAAAACAACACGATTGCAATAGTGAAGTTGGTTGAAAAGATTGATAGAATAGAGGTGTAGTAATGTCAAACAAAACGATTACTTATGATTTGGCACAAAAGTACGTCAAAGATAAGGACAAGGCAATACACACGTTTATTGAAACCAGTCTTGACAAAACACAACAGATTTTCAGTTATGAAAACTTGCCCGAAACTATCCCACAGAATGAACTGGAAAACCTCTTGCAGAGGTACGGGCATTGTATCATAATCAAAGAGGGCGGCAACCTCTACGCCGTTACGGGCGGTTTCAGCGGCGAACCTGACGTTTATAACAAGCCTACTGAATACACCGTTTCAAATGTTGCGTTGAAGTTGTCAAAAACCTATAAAATCGGCGTTGATTGTGTTCTTGTTAAGAACGATTACAATAGCGTTGGCATGTTGCCGATTATTGAAAAGTACGGCGTACTTATGACAGATAGCGAAATTTCATTGAACCTTGCCGCTATTCTGTCACGTATTACAATGCTGATTTCTGCCCCCGATGATAAGACAAAAGCAAGTGCAGATTTGTTCATGCAAAAGATTATCAACGGCGACTTTTCGGTTATCGGTGAAAATGGTTTCTTTGACGGTGTGAAATTGCAAACGGCGGCGGTTGCCAACGGTAACTATATCACACAGTTAATCGAACTTATCCAATATTACAAAGCAAGTTTCTTGAATGAAATCGGCTTGAACGCTAATTTTAATATGAAGCGTGAACGCTTGAACGAAAGCGAAGTTTTGATGAACATTGACAACTTGCTACCGTTTATTGAAAACATGTTCACGGAACGCAAAACGGCGTTTGAAGCGGTAAACAAAATGTTTGAAGAAAGCATTGTAGTTGACTACAATAGCGTATGGAAAACCACACATGAACATGCAGACAAAGAAACGGCACTTGCCGAAACCGATGAAACAAAGCTTAACGGTTTTCATCTTGCCGAAAATGGTGAAAATGAAAGCGAAAGAACGGAAACCAGCACCGAAACGAATAGGGAAAGCACGGGCGATTTGGTGCTAACTGACGAAACCGAAGAAACGGTTGAAACCGAAGAAACGGACGGAAACGAAACAGAAACCGAAGAAACGGACGGAAACGAAACAGAAACCGAAGAAACGGACGGAAACAACGCCGAAACCGATGAAACGGACGGAAACGACACCGAAACCGAAGAAACGGTTGAAACCGATGAAACGGAAGAAAATGAAGAAAACGGAAAGGGGGCGAAATGATGAAACGGGTACGTGAAATTATTACTTCTGATAATAGTTTCTTTGAAACAATGCTTGACGAACACGGCAATTTATACGGCAGTTTATTCAATGACATTTACACGGGTAATACCGAACCGCATGAACTTGATATGATGTTGCTTGTAAATTGTGGTGAACGTTACGCCGCACCGCTTCTTATTCATCACGATATGAGCGAAGTTGTTAATTACGTTGTTAAGAAGTACGGCAACAACTGGGAGCGTATTTTAGCAACTTTGGAAACGGTGTATGACCCGTTAAAGCCGTACAACGTGGAAAGTGTCACCACGGGCAAGAAAGAAGCCAAACACGACACGACAAGCGAAAGTCAAGATAAAACGGGCATTGTTGGCTTTGATAGTGAAACGCCAGCCGATAGCACGGTTGACACTAATAACAATAAAGTCAATATTGCACAAGATGAAACAACCGAAACAACCGTGAAGAATAGCGGTAACAACGGCAATCTTCCCATTTCGTCACTTGTTCAAAGTGAAATCGAATTGCGAAAGAAAAGTTTCATTTCCCTTGTTATCAATGACATTCAATCCCAAATCACACTTGATATTTATTAAAGAAAAGAGATGTATCTAACATGCAGGTAAAACAGATGTACGAAAT
>JAFUJE010000040.1 GCA_017473795.1 Clostridia bacterium | reverse complement strand
TTAATTAATAAGACAAAAAGCCTTTATAGTGGTGATGAACAAAAGACTAGAAAATTATTAAACAAAAAAATTGATGCAGATATGCGCCGTTATTTAAAACGCACAGGTGTCTTAAAAAAAGCGGAGAAATTTTGTGAGAAAAGTGGTCGTGATGCCCAAAAAGATTTAACTTTTGCCGATGTTTTGACCGCTTTATCTATGGAAAGTGCTGAAATGCAGGTAATTACGTATTTGGAATCCCGTTCGAAAGAACAACAAAAGGATCTCAAAAAAAACAAAGAAGACTCTGAAGTAACTAAAGAAAATAAAATTGGTAATTTATTGGGTAAAAAAGGACGCAAGGAAATTAAAACAGAAACTGGTTATGCACCAGTAGTGGATTTTAATGGAACACCGAAGGCAAAGTCTGCGAAAGGAAAGTGGCGTGGATATAAAAAAATTTTTGACCAAATTTGTAAGTATTTAGAAGAAATATATAGAAACATTATGGCTATTGGGTATGTTGAACGTATCTTAAAACGAAAAGGATTATTAATTAATCTCAATAAAAATGACCAAGTTTCTGAAAAAAAGAGCAATGAAGAACCTTGGAAAATTAAGGTTGAGACCGAGGTTTCGGATCAATATCTTGATCAAAACCATGATCCAAAAGTTTTGAATGAAGTCGGAGAATATTATTACGAAACACGATCACGCTTGTTGGCTGATAAGATGCGTTTGTATCAACTAGAAGCTGATATGTGTGATAATCCTCATCAGTTAGCAGAACTAGAGGGCGATAAAAAATTTATTGAAGCAAGGATTAATAATAGCGAAAAAATTCTTCAACATATGAATGCGATGAAAGCCAATAATGCGAGTGAAGAAACTTTAAAAGATTTTTGTTGCAGTACTGATAATTTATTGACAGATTATAAAGATATAAATGTTGCTGAATTACATAATGGAACATATCGTTCCGCAAATGACGAAATGGCAGCGGCGTTGAGTACTTTTAAACAAACAGGCAAAGGTAATTCGAAGAATCAGCAAGCAGCAAAAGTTAAAACGGCAGTAGAAATCTTTGGATTGCAAGATTTATATCAAAAAGGTGAGATTAAAGATGCTGATGTTGTTGCAATGGCGGATCGTTATATTAGTGGTGGTAAATGCGATCAGATGATTGATAACTTGCGCCAGCTTACACCTAGGGGTCAACAAAAACTTGATATAAAAGGTAGTTTTCCTTTGGACGGAGTTGACCATTGTAATGAAAAACTTTCTATTAAAGATTATCAATTTATGGTAAAAGATGCTGGTGTGCAAATCGGGGCCTTCGTCGAAAAAGACTTAAAGATGTATGCATTTAACGCAACATACGAGAAGCATCAAGAAGAAGAGGCTCATAAGAAAATTATGACCAAAGCGATTGAAGAAACTTACAGTAAGTAAATTAATATAATTAACCATTGGATTTCCAAATTGTTTCGGAACAATTCTAAAAAAATAATGCCGAAAGTGGTGTTGTAGATCTGGATTACTATCAAATATGCGAATATTTTATTTTGAACGGTGCTTCTGATCCACATCAGCAAATCGGTGTCGTAGCAAATTTTTATCATGCTTCATGCTTTAAGTCGGCTAATGATGAGATGTTTGAAGCTTTGCAAGAATTTAATGTCGCAACTAAAGGACGTAGTGATAATCAGCAAAAAGCAAAAATCCAAATGGCAAAGATTTTATTCGGTGCCGATAAAAGTGATGTTACATTAAACATGTTAGCGGATCGCTTTGTGAATAATGGAACCTGCGAAACGTTAATGTCTAAATTAAAAATTTGTTCTGCCAGTGGAGAAAAGAAGTGGAAAGATTACGGTTCTTTAATGATTGGTTCCGGCAAAATTTATCCGTATTGTGGTACTAAACTAAACAGTCAAGATTATGAATTTAACGTTGCTAATGTGAAAAATGAGATTAATGACTTTGTAACAAAAGAATTACAAAATACAAAGGTTAAACGTAGTAAATTTTTGTTTGGTCGGTTTATTGCAAAAGTTTTAAATCACCAAGCCCCACAACTGATTACAACTGATCGTACAGTCTAATTTTTCTATGAATAAAATTTTCATTGTAAGTTTTTACGGTTTAGGTTTATAATAGAAGTGTATATGCGTAAAATTTTGACAAGACTGGCAACGTTGGCTTTAATCCTGATTGTAATGGTCAGTTTTTCTGCCTGTTCTTTATTCGTAACTGATTTGGATAAAAAATACAGTGCTTCAATTATGGTGGCAACAACTGCCAATGATAATCTAACAATTTCTCGTCAAGAATTGTATTATGGCTATTTGGAATGGGGTCATCAATACGCTAACCAAATGGAAACAGAAGATTTGTTAGAATATATCACATCTGCTTTATTAAATAACAAAATCTTAGAAAAAGAATCAATCGAACGTTTTGGTGCTATTCGTGAATCGGAAAAAGCCTTGGCTCGCAAACAGGCCTTCGGTTCTTTGGATACGACAATCCGTACCTTTGTATATGAAGCCTTAGGACAAAAGGAAGAAGACGAGAGTACCGACGATTCCACTGATGAAGAAGTTGATCAACCATACGAACCTAGTATTTTAGTTAATTGGGAAAAAGGTGAACGTGTGTTTACATTGAATTTATCTGATTATGCTGATGAAGATGGACTTGGCATGTTGCAGTTGTCTGAATTTAAAACTTACACACCAACTGTGCCTGGTGCCGCAACAACGAAAAACATGAGGCAAGCGATCTCCAAGGTTGTTCGCAATTTACAATCTTTGGAAAATGGTTTTACCAAATTGAAAGCACCAGAAAATGATTATTTACCACAAGACAATCCGTATTTCAAACACTTAACACAAGCGGAACGTGATGTTCTTAATCGAGAAATTGACCGCATGATTCGTACTAATGAGACTTCTATTTTAGTCGCCCGTGTGCAAACTGCTTTTAATTTAGGATTTTCTGATTTAGGTGGGGAAGGAGCACGTGTCGATGCTTGGGACGATTATTTAAAACGCAGTCAAGATTTTGATGCTTGGGCAGATAGAATTAATGGTATTGGTGATGCCGAAAATGAACCCGCATATTTTGGTTCTGGACGTGTAGTTGCAACGAATATTGCTAACAAAATAATTAAAAATTATACTACTCAAGTAACACAAAAAATTAACCGCTATAAAAACGAGTTAGACCAAGTTGATGGTTTAGAATCTTCATTAGTAAATGATGGTTTAGCCGATGTTTATTTTGTCCCCACCGAAGTTGCCAATAATTTATATACAGTCAGTCATATTTTGGTAGAATTCACAGATGCAGATAAAACTGTCGCCAGCAGTAATGGTGTCTCGGCTGAGGATATTTTAGATGAAGTGAAAGCGGCATTAAACAACACCAGTTCATTACAAGAAAAATATGATACCTTCCGTACCTTTATTAATAAATACAATTCTGACCCGGGTATGCAAAACTTAGACCAACTTAATTCTGAAACTAATAAACCACAATACGAATACGTGATGAGTGTTGATCCGGAAAACACAAAAATGGTTGAACCTTTCACTAAAGCCAGTGTGGAATTATTTAACAAAGGTGTTAAGGGTGCAATTTCAGAATTGGTTTGGACGGATTATGGAGCACACATTATTATGTATACCCGTGATTTGGCTGACTTTATTTATACTGGTAACATTGACACAGTTGATGAAGTCGGTTTGGCGCAAGCCGATGCTTTATTTGCAACTCTAACGGCATATGGTAATCGTACCTTGTTTGATACTTTAGTTGATGCTGACCCAAAACGTGATTACAACAAATACCAAAGTGACCGCTTGAATGATTATCGCAAAGACCACGAAGTTACCATTATCAACAGCGAATTCAAAGGTTTCTTATAAAAATCAAGCTTCAAAAATAAGAACCCAAAGTAATTAGCTTTGGGTTTCTTTTTTTGCTGTAACAAACTACATTTTTTCTACAGTGTCAATTGCCAATGTGTGTAATCCAATTTCTAGGGCAGTCTTGGTTAATTGAGCAACCGATAAATATAATTCTTTTTTTGCGGCATCAGTTTCGTGGATAATGTTTTGTTCAGCATAAAAAGTTGTAAAACTGTTTGCTAGATTATAGATTGCCTCGGTAATTGCATTTAATGATAAGGTGTTCATTGCTACGTTATAGGCTTCAGCCAATTTAATAATGCTGATTATTACATTGCGAATTGCAGGTGTCATAAATTTCGATAAATTTGTAAAATTACATTTAAAGGCTCCGACCTTGTTGAAGATAGCATTAATTCGGACAATCGTGTACAAGATATAAGGCCCTGTTTTGCCTTCAAAAGAAATACATTTTTGTAAATCAAAAACATAGTCTTTATGTACTTGATTAATTAAGTCAGCAAATTTGATTGCGGATAAACCTACCGCAAATTCGGTAGTGGCGCCGGCTACCGTGTCGAGAATGTCTTCTAACTTGATGGTGCCACCGTCACGGGTCTTAAATGGTTTGCCGTCTTTGCCGTTAATGGTTCCGTAACCAATGTGGGTTAGGGTGGTACTCTCAGGAACTAAACCGCCTAAGCGTGCCACACGGAAAATTTGTTCGAAATGTAAGTTTTGGCGTGCGTCCGTAATGTAGACAAATTGGTCCGGTTGATATTTTTGCATACGGGTATAAATTGCGGAAATATCCGAAGTTGCATATAAATCTCCACCGTTTTGTTTTTTGACGATTACGGGGGGCATCGGTTTTTGATCTTCTGGTGTCGCAACGTTAACAATTAATGCGCCTTGTGATTTTTCCAGTAAGCCTTTGTTTTCCAAAATTTGCAGAACAGTGTTGACATTAGCTTGATAAGAACTTTCGCCGTCGTACAAATCAAAAGTGCAGTTTAGCTTTTCGTAGTTCTTTTGTACTTGCTTCACGGATAAGGCACGTAATTTTTGCCACATACCATAATAAGGTTCTTCTAAATTTTGTAATTTAGCGGTTACTGTCGCCGCACGTTCGTAGAATTCTGGGTCAGAGTTTTTGCGTTTTGATGCCGCTGGATAAATTTCGCCTAGCATTTGTAAGGTAACTTGGTCACAATCAATACCTTGTTCAATTAATGAAGCAATAACCAAACCATTTTGCAATCCCCAGTCGCCCAAGTAAGTCCCCGCAATCGTTTTATGTCCAAAGGCTTGGAATACACGTTTTAAAGCTTCGCCAATAATGGGGGAGCGTAAGTGTCCAATGTGTAATTCTTTAGCTGTGTTGGCTCCGCCGTAGTCAAAGAAAACAGTGCGTGGCTTTTGGGTTGGCAATGGCAATCGTTGGTTTTGCATAACAAAGTCTGCAACTGCTTGTAACTGTTGGTTATTAATTGTGAAATTTATAAAACCACCAATAGTTGTTACTGTGGCTAAGTCACTGGCTTGTTGGTTCCATTGTTCGGCTAATTGAGCGGCAATCACGGCTGGGTTTTGTTGGCGTTGTTTGGCCAAAGCAAAAGCCGTGTTGCATTGAAAATCGGCCTTTTCGCTGATCGACAGAGTTGCGGTCGGTTCAATCTGTTGCAAACGTTGTTCGATAATCTGCTTAATATTCATTATTTTATAATACCTCATATCCGCCAAAAATGAAAGGACATTCCTTGTTCTTAAACTCGCCGGTTAATTGATATTGACCATCAACTTCTTGGAAAGTTAAAGTGAAGATACTCTCGAATTCTAGATTTTTTAAATAGTTATCAGTGAACATAATTTTATAAACTGTTACTTGTGTATTATAATCTGTAATTGTGAATTTAGAATATTCGCCGTAATAATTAGCTGTAACTTTCTTGCCATTCGTATCTTCATTTAATATGTATTTACCCTCTTCGTTTAATGAACCTTTGTAAGAAATATAGGTACCGTCGTCTTTAAAATAGAAAGCCCATTGATTATTATAAGAATAATACCAATACGAATTAGCTAAATTTTCAATTGGTGATTGAATGGCATCGCAATGTTTACATTGGTGGGTTGCGTCGTCGTAATCGTGTCCTGTGGCATCGTCAGTCTTTTCAGTATAACTGTGTCCACATTCACAAGTGAATGTTTTTGAACCACTTTCGGTACAAGTTGCTGGAGTTTCGACAACTGTGTATGGGTGTTTGGTGATAGGGGTAGTTTCAATAACTTCTTCAAAATCGCAACGGTTACACTTTTGAACGATAGACCCTTCTGTGGTACATGTTGGTTCAGTGACAATAGTAACAATTTCATGCCCATATGCCGGAATGGTTTCTTTGTAACTGTCACCACATTCACAAGTATATGTAATCAAACCGTCTTCGGTACAGGTTGCCGGAATTTCAGTTGTTATATAGTTATGTTCACATGGCGTTTCAACAACGGGTGGTTCGCTTGGATTGTTTGGTTCTGTTGGTTCATCAGGTTCATTCGGGTCAACAGGGTCAACCGGAGTAATAGGGATACTGGGTGTAGTTGTCGATTCTTCGTTTTCGACTTGAGCATTAACCGCTAACCCGCAAGAAACAAAAATTGTTGCCGTTAAAAAACACGCACAACATAGGATAAAAATCCGTAACCAATTCTTCATTTGTAACTCCTAATTTAACAAGTAAATTAAACCCAGTTTTTCATAAAGTTATTGCTTCGTCAACTGAATTATGATAGTATGAGTTTACACGGGGTGTAGCGAATCGGTATCGCGCTTGTTTCGGGTGCAAGAGGCAGTGGGTTCAATTCCCGCCACCCCGACCACAAAAACTTAGTTTGGAAATTCCCGATTAAAAGGTTTTACTAATGATTGAAAAAGTTAATCCAGCGCATCCCGATAAGGTTGCTGATTGTATTGCTGGTGCGATTGTTGATTTAGCATATGAATTAGACGAAAATCCACGCATTGCGGTTGAAGTTTTGGCTGGGCATGGAATTTGTACCATTATTATGGAAACCAGCGTTAAATTGCCACGCAAAGAGATTCTTTCTATTGTGCGTCGTATCGCAGGAAATTTGAAAGTCATTTTAAAGGTTGTTCCACAAGATGAATTCTTGGCAATGAACCAAAGCGAGGGGTTGCGCTGTGGGGATAATGGAATTTTTAAAGGTGTACCTTTGTAAGAAGAAGAAAAAAAATTAGCGGCGGTTGCTCGTGAAATTTATCAAGATTATCCGTACGATGGCAAATATGTTTTGGACGGTAAAAAATTAGTAATTTGTCAAAGTAATGCGAACAGTGAACTGTTACAAAAAAAATATACAGAAGCGGGTTACGAAGCAATTGTAAATCCATTAGGAGATTGGACGGGTGGTACCGATGTTGATACGGGTGCAACTAATCGTAAATTAGGGAGCGACTTGGGACATAGTGTTACCGGTGGCGGTATTCATGGTAAAGATTTGTCTAAAGCGGACGTTAGTATCAATATTTATGCATTCTTAAAAGCTCAAACCGAAGGTAAAACCGTTGAATTATCATGTGCAATCGGGGACAGTATGGTTGACGGAAAACCCTATGCGGAAATTGTGAAAGTGGCTCAAGACTATATTCGCCAAATCGGTGGTTTTGAAAAATTAGCCGAGTGGGGCTTGTATTAAAAAGCGTCTTTAAAAAAAATTGGCAAAAAAGTGTTGACATTGCTAATTTTTGCGTATAATATTAGCAGTACAAGGAGGTGAATGCTAGCAATGTCGAAACTGTCAAGCAGGTTAGAAAGTCTTTTGATGATTAGCGTGGAAGAGTACATTCGCAATGCGGTGCCGATTGCATCTGGCACTTTGGCGAGTCGTGGCGACCTGACAAAATCATCAGCGACGATTCGTAACGACTTGAAGACGTTAGAGCAAATGGGATATTTGCGTCAAGTGCATACCAGTGGTGGTCGTGTGCTAACTACTACAGGGTATCGAGCATACGTTAACAAGGTGTTAGGCGAGATGAATATCAAAGCAGGGGAATTATCTTTTGCTGCCAATACCGTATCTGAACGTGTGCAAAGTTTACCTAATATCGTACAAAACTTGACCGAAAAAATTACAGCCGCTTTTAATTTGCCGGTTGTGGTGAAAACCAATTTTGCGACCTTGCACGTGGTTGATGTGATGTTAGTTCCTTTATTGGAAGGCGACACCATGATTTTAATTAAGACCAGTGCGGGGAGTTTGAATGGTACTTTACATACCAATGAACCTTTAACGAATAAGCAAGCCGAAGATGCCAGTGCGGCGTTAAATACTAAAGTACGTGGCTTAACATTACAACAAATGTTAGATAACTTAACCGGTATTGCAGAAGACATTAAGCGGGATTTAACCTTTTTCGGTGAACTGTGCCAAAGCATCAGTAAGCAGTTGGAAAAATTTATCGACACCAACATTAATCGCAATTTGAATACGATCAAGTTGTTAGAAATTCCCGAGTACAACAACATTGAAAGAGTTCGTCAAATTAGCAAAGCGGTGAGTGATGATGCGACGATGAGTAAAGCTCTAGATGCTGATGATACTGTGGTCATTGGTGCCGAAATTGACGATCAAATGTTAGCGGATAGTTCGATAATTAAGTTCAACTATAACGTTTGTGGGGAAAATGTGGCCAGTATTGGTCTGGTCGGTCCGGACCGCATTGACTATAAACAACTGATCATTGCCTTGTATGCGTTGTTGTCACAAACTAAAGAACAACGATTATTAGTAAATCAAACAGGAGGTAAAAAAGATGAAAAAAAGTGAGACTACGACCGAAACCACTCAAGAAAAGTCGGTTAGTGACACGTCAGTCGATACGACCAAGTTAATTGCAGATTTGGAAGCTAAAGTTAAAGAAAACTTGGATTTAGCAAAGTACCAAAAAGCCGAATTTGAAAACTATAAACGTCGTACCCAAAATGCTGTTACTGCGGCTTTCCAAGATGGACAATCATACGTCATTAATTTATTGTTACCAATTTTTGACGGCGTAGTAGAGGCTGGTAAAAAGATTGCGGATCCCGCTGATTTGGCAGGATTTGAAATTATTCGCAAGAAATTGGACG
>JAFUJE010000039.1 GCA_017473795.1 Clostridia bacterium | reverse complement strand
GCTCTTTATTATAAATTGGAAGAATACGATGAAGTTTTAATCGATGTAATTGGCACGGCGACTACGGGTGTTGAGATGGCGGCTTGTGCTTTAACAGTCAGTCAAGAACTTAAATATTTGTTTGATTTAGATGTGATACGTGGTGCTGGATTTGAGACTTTTAAATTTATATCAATTGCTGCTTGTGAGTTGTTTATGATACCTGAAAAAGTTCGAGATGCTGGTTGTACGTTGGTACGTTGTGACTTTTTCTCTACGTCGGTGGCGAATATTTTGGGTGATGGTTTGACGCATTTATCGCATTTCAATCTTGGGTCGGGTTATTTAGTTGGCGAGATTGTTGATTATTTCAACGTTGATTACGATACGGCCATGCAGTTATTAGCACAGTGTACGCCAACGTTTGAAGTCTTAGTGGAAGAAAAATACGAAGCCAATGGTGTGCAAATTCCGGCTAGCATTTTTAATAAATTTGTTATGGGGCATCTAAATGACTTTGCAGCACGCTTAAACAATTTTGAAACAGCACGTGTAGTATATTTGTCGGGTGGTAATTTTGATCAAATTTATGGTGCGACAAATATTTTAGCGAACGGTTGTGATCGAACAATGGTTAAGTGTAAAGATGTTTTAACGAGTGAAGTTGCTTATCCAGAAAACACTCTTAACGCTATGGTTCGTTATGTTGTAAATAAATTTTAATTCATTGTGGTTGAACTGGTGGCTTTATAGCACACTTGCGATTGTTAAAATAAAAATATTTCGTGCGCCGTTAGCACGTAAAACGGTAGCACATTCGTTAGTTGTGGTGCCGGTAGTATAAACGTCATCGAGAATTAAAATGTTTTGATTAAAAATGCGAGATTTTTCTGATTGGTCGATGATAAAAGCGCCTTGCATATTTTTCATGCGAGTTGCAGTATCCATATGTTTTTGAATAATTGTTTTCTTATTACGAATAAGTACATTGGTTAACACTGGTAGGTTAAGGTAGTCGGCTACTTCTTTGGCAAGGACTTCGCTTTGGTTGTAACCACGTTCACGCTGACGACTGCGATGCAGTGGTACTGGAATGATAAGTGGTGGTTGGTCACATTTTGGTTTAATTTGTTTTAAATAAACTGCGGCTATGTATGGTGCTAATGCTTTTGCAATGTAACCATTGCTGTTGTACTTAAGACTTAAAATCATGTTGCGAATTGGTTCTTTGTAAACAAAGGGTGAGTAATGAGTAGTTTGTGTCTCAAACATAATCGGTAAATTAGACATGCATTTGGGACAGAGGTAAACATTAGTCGATGTTTGGATTTCGTCGCCACAAGCCATACAGGTATAATTAGGAAACCAATTCATGTTATGATTATACTAGGAGATATCAAAATTCCAAACAACATTTAAAAAGTTAAGGTGGTCATCTGTTGAGGTTTGTGCTATAATTAAGATAGGGTTATTATGAAAATTTCGACTAAAGGACGTTATGCATTACAAGTTATGGTAGAGTTTGCGGCTCATGAAGGTGAAATTCTATCTTTGAAATCTGTGGCAGAAACGCATAATATATCTTTAAAATATTTAGAACAAATTGTGCAGAAATTAGTTAAGGCTGATTTATTAGTTAGTTTCCGTGGAGCCAATGGTGGTTACAAATTGGCTAAACAAGCG
>JAFUJE010000038.1 GCA_017473795.1 Clostridia bacterium | reverse complement strand
GATTACAGACCACGGTAATATGTATGGTGCGTACAAGTTTTATCAAGCTTGTAAAGCTAAAGACGTTAATATCAAACCTATTATTGGTTGTGAGATTTATATTGTTGATGACATGAATGCTCGAGAGCCAGGGGAACACCGTGGGCATATGGTTTTATTGTGTAAGGACAATCAGGGTTATGCCAATCTCTGTAAGATTAACACGGCGGCGTGGACCAAAGGTTTCTATTATAAACCACGCATTGACTATAAATTTTTAGCAGAACACAGCGAAGGGTTAATTTGCTTATCGGCTTGTTTAGCCGGACATATTCCGCATTATTTAATGTTGGATCAATATGACGAGGCTAAAAAATATGCTGTACGTTTGCAAAAAATTTTTGGTGAAGATTTTTATCTGGAAGTACAAGATCACGGCATTGCCGTACAAAAGAAAGTTAACCAAGGGATTATTAAATTAGCAGATGATTTAAAAATTGAATTGGTTGCCACCAATGATATTCACTATTTGTATCATGAAGATGCGGAGATGCAAGATGCTTTGATTTGTATTGCAACGCAAAGTAAAGTTAATGACGTAGATCGTATGCGTTTTGATACAGATCAGTTCTACTATAAATCAGGTGCTGAGATGCAAGCGTTATTTCCTAATTTACCACGGGCGATTAGTAATACCGTAGTAATTGCGGATAAATGTAACTGTGACCCGTTTGCTCGGGCGGATTTGATTCCTGCCTTTACTTCGCCAACAGGGGAAGATAATTTAGTGTACTTCAAACGCATGGCGGAAGAAGGATTGAAACGCTTGTATGGCGAAATTACACCCGAAATTCAAGCACGTTACGAAAAAGAATTGCACGTAGTTTCTAGTCAAGGGTTCATTGATTATTACTTAATCGTTGCCGACTTCATGCGTTTTGCTCGTGAAAATGATATTCCGATTGGGCCAGGACGTGGTTCGGGTGCTGGTTCAATTTTGGCTTATGCTTTAGGTATTACTAAGTTAGATCCTTTGAAATATAACTTATTGTTTGAACGGTTCTTAAATTTGGAGCGTCGTAGTATGCCAGACTTTGACTTGGACTTTTGTTGTAAGCGACGTGGTGAGGTAATTGAATACGTTATTGACAAATACGGTCGGGATAATGTTTGTCAGATTGTTACTTTTGGTACAATGGCGGCTAAGGCAGCGATTAAGGATATTGCTCGGGTGTTTGATTTGCCTTATGCCGAGGTGGCAAAAATTACTAAGCCGATTGAAATTAACCAAAAACAAAAGCCACCGTTTTTGGAATATATTTTTGGTTTGAAAGATTTATCAAAAATTACTGATCCCGAAAAATTAGCGAAAGAAAAAGCTAAGTTTGATGATTTATACAAGCCCGAATTGGCGGCGATGTACCGTGATGATGCCATGGTCAAAAAGATTATTGATATGGCTATCAAGGTGGAAGGCTTCCCACGTAACTGTAGCGTCCATGCGGCGGGTGTTGTGATTTGTAAACGTATTGTGGGTGACGCCTGTCCGTTGGCAAAAAATGGTGGTGTGGTTACTACGCAATATGATAAAAACGAAGTCGAATAATTGGGTTTCTTAAAAATGGACTTCTTAGGTTTGATTACGACTACAGATATTGACGGGGCGATTAAGTCCGTAAAAAAACAGTTAGGCAAAACAATTGATTTTTACAATATGGATTATGATGATCCGAATGTCTATAAAATGATTGCTGCTGGTGAAACCGATGCGGTCTTTCAATTAGAAAGTGGCGGAATGAAGAAGTTTATGAAGGAATTGAAACCGGACTGCATCGAGGATTTGATTGCGGGTGTTTCTTTGTATCGTCCTGGTCCAATGGATATGATTCCGACTTATTGCCGTAACAAACACCACCCAGAGTTAACGATTTACGAACATCCATTATTGAAAGACATTTTAAAAGAAACTTACGGCCAGATTGTTTATCAGGAACAGGTCATGCAGATTTTCCAAGTTTTGGGTGGTTACTCGTTGGGGCAAGCGGATATTGTACGCCGTGCGATGGGTAAGAAAAAAGTTGCCGAAATGGAAAAGCAAAAAAAGATTTTCCTGTATGGTGACGAAAGTTTGAATATCAAAGGGGCAGTTAATAATGGTGTAGCGCCCGATGTGGCAGCAAGTATCTTTGCTAAGATGGAAAAATTTGCGGGTTATGCGTTTAATAAATCTCATGCGGCTTGTTATGCTTTCTTGGCTTACCAAACGGCTTACTTACGTTATTACTATTATTCTTTCTTCATGGCGTCCATGATTAATAACCGTATTAATAAGTGGGATGACATGACGCATTACATTGCTGAAGTACGGTTAATGGGGAAGGCTTTATTGCCACCAGATATTAATAAAAGTGCGGCTTTGTTTACTGTTGAATCCGATAATGATTCTATCCGATTTGGTCTGTCAGCAATTAAAAATGTTGGCGAAGGTGTCGTGGCTTTGATTATTAAAGAACGTGAAGAGAATGGCGATTTTGTATCATTTATGGATTTCTGTAAACGTGTACCAACCGAAGTATTGAATAAACGCTGTTTGGAAAGTTTGATTCTGGCGGGTTGCTTTGATGGATTAGGGGCATACCGTAGTCAGTTAATGAGTATTTATCCAACTGCGGTAAAAGCGGTTGCCAGTGATAAGAAAGCGGCGGATGCTGGTCAAATTTCGTTATTTGGAGTGGCGGATACTAATGACGTGGAAGTGGATTTACCAAATATTAAAGAGTATGACAACTTTACCAAATTGCGTTTTGAAAAAGAATACGTGGGTATGTATCTAAGTGGCCATCCTTTGCAGGAATATTTGGATTCTTTCCACCAGTTTACATTTAATACTTCCAAGTTGCCCAAAGAAAATAATGCTGAGGACGAAGAAAAGGCTGATACCGAATTGGGTGATGATTCCGAATCTGTAAATGAACCGGAATACGAAGACGGTAGCAGTATCGTAATGGGGGCTTTGATTACCGAAATTAAAAAAGTGTATACCAAAGCAAAGCACGAAGAAATGGCAATCTTAAATGTGGAAGATATGTTAGGAACTTGTGATGTGATGTTGTTCCCGAAGAGTTGGGCTCGGGTTAAAAATATTATTGATAAAGAAAGCGTGGTAAAAATTACAGGTAAAATTTCGGTACGTGACGGACAAGACCCAATTATTATTGCCGACAGTTTGGAATTAATGGACCGTCAAACACCAGCAATGGAAATCCCCACGACTCAGCAACGAAAGTTGTATTTGCGTTTTAATTTACAAGACCCTGTTGTTAAAGCAGATTGTTTTAATGCGCTGTCGTCGTACAGCGGTGATATTCCGGTTGTGATTAAAGATACGGCGACGGGGAATGCTTTTGCGCCAGAAATTAAGATTCGGGAATGTAAGGCAATTTTGTATGAATTGCACCAAATCTTAGGAGAGGAAAACGTTAAATTACAATAATCTAAAAATTGAACTGTTGCAGATTTAAAATTTTTGTGCTATGCTTGTCCCTATGATACAGAAGAATGATAAGATTCGTAATGTGGCAATTATTGCGCACGTTGACCATGGTAAAACCAGTTTGGTAAATGAGTTATTAAAACAAGGTGGAGCCTTCAGTGACCATCAAGTTGTGGCTGACCGTGTTATGGATAGCAATGCTTTGGAACGTGAACGTGGAATTACAATTTTGGCAAAGAACTGTGCCGTACGTTATAAAGGAGTTAAAATCAATATTATTGATACGCCCGGGCATGCTGACTTCGGTGGTGAAGTTGAGCGCTCGTTGAAAATGGTTGATGGTGTTTTGTTAGTCGTTGATGCTTACGAAGGACCGATGCCACAAACACGTTTTGTGTTGGAAAAAGCCTTGGAAATGGGACACAAAGTTATTATTGTTATCAATAAAATTGACCGTCCGGATGCTCGGATTAAAGAAGTTGAGGATGAAGTCTTGGGCTTATTAATGGACTTAGATGCTAGTTCCGAACAGTTGGATAGTCCTTTTGTTTATGCTAGTGCTCGTAATGGAATTGCAGGGTTGACGGTAGAAAGTGCGACCACAGATATGCAACCATTATTAGATAAAATTATTGAATATTTACCGGCTCCGGAATACGAAGTTTCGAATGATTTTCAAATGTTAGTATCGGCAACACAGTATAGTGAATATGTTGGTAAAATGGCTGTGGGTAAAGTTACTAATGGTCAAATGGTTGTGAATGCAGGTGCGACACGTGTTAATTATTATGATGAGGCAGTAAAAACAAATTTCAAAGTCACACAAATTTGCGAATTTATGGCGATGAAAAAGTTGCCGATTGAAAAGACCGAAGGTGGCGACATTGTTTGTATTTCGGGTTGTGCTGACGTGGGTATTGGTGATACGATTTGCAGCCCGGCAAACCCACAAGCCTTACCATTTACAAAAATTAGTGACCCCAGCGTGGAAATGACTTTCTTGGTTAACGACAGCCCGTTGGCTGGTAAGGAAGGTAAGTTCGTAACCAGTCGCCATTTACGTGACCGTTTATACAAAGAAGCAGACAAGGATTTAAGTTTGAGAGTAGCCGACACTGATACGAAGTAAGCATTCAAGGTAAGTGGACGTGGCGAAATGCATTTATCAATTTTAATTGAAAACATGCGTCGTGAAGGTTATGAATTTGCTGTTAGTATGCCAAAAGTTTTGTACAAACACGATGAAAATGGTAAATTAATGGAACCAATCGATAAGGCTTATATTGACGTGCCAGAAGAAAACATGGGACCAGTTATGGAAAAGATGGGGGCTCGTCGGGCTGAATTATTGGGAATGACTCCGCATGGTAGCCGTTTGAAATTGGAATTCTTGGTGCCGGCTCGTGGCTTGTTTGGTTACAAGAGTGAGTTATTAACTGATACTAAAGGTGAAGGCGTTTTAAATACTATTAGTAACGGTTATGACTATTACAAAGGCGACATTGCTACCCGTCAATCTGGTAGTTTGATTGCTTTTGAAGACGGCGAAAGTAATGCTTACGGTTTGTATAATGCACAGAATCGTGGAACGATGTTTATCGGTGCTGGTGTTACTGTTTATGCGGGAATGGTAGTTGGTTCTAATCCAGCAGGCGATGATATTACGGTTAACGTTTGTAAGAAAAAAGAATTAACTAATATGCGTTCTAAAAGCAGTGATGAGGCGTTACGCTTGACTCCGCCATTACAATTCACTTTGGAAGAAGCTTTGGAATTTATCAACGATGATGAATTGTTGGAAGTTACACCACAAAATTTGCGTATTCGTAAAATGGAATTAGACCATGGTAAACGCTTGCGTGCCCGTGGTAAAGCGATGAAATAAAAATTGATTTTCGCACATATTAAATTGTGGCGAAAAAAGGATTAGTCAAAGGTGCATTGATTCTCAGCTCAGCAGGTGTGATTTGTCACTTGCTGGGCGTTTTATTTAGAATTCCTTTATCCAATATTGTTGGTAATTATGGGATTGGTTTGTATCAACTTGTCTTTCCTTTGTACGCATTATTGTTAATTGTTTCGTCGGCGGGAATTCCGGTCGCTTTATCTAAAATGATTGCTCGGGTGCGTGATGACCGACGCCAAACCAAACAAATATTTGTGAATGCTCTGGTAGTGTTAATGATTATTGGGGCTGTTATGACTACCGCATTTTTAGTATTAGCACAGCCAATTGCAAGTTGGCAGGGAAAACCCGAAATTTGGCCGTTGTATTTGGCTATTGCTCCGGCGGTTTGGTTTGTTTGTATTATTTCGGCTTACCGTGGTTATTTTCAAGGTTTGAACAATATGATTCCGACGGCCGTTTCGCAAATTCTGGAACAGGTAGTTAAAGTTGGGGTCGGGCTGGGGTTAGCATTCTGGTTAATCCGGTTTAGTGTTTTGTGGGCAGTGTTTGGGGCGATTTTAGCGGTGGCTGTGTCTGAATTAGTGGCAGCCGTAATGTTGGCGGTGGTTTATGGGGTTCGGACACGGCAAGCCAAACAAGAGCAATCAATCGATAATCAACCAACTGAACGTTTTTGGTCGTTATTATCTTGGCATGTAATTGGTCGTATTTTTGCAATCTCGGCACCAATTATGGTGATGTCGTTAGCTTTTCCGTTAGTGCAACTGTTTGATAGTTTTTACGTTGTTAATGCCTTGAAAAGTACTGGTGTGGAACAAGCGACCGAATTATATGGCATTGCAACTGGGTCAGTCCATACATTGATTAATGTACCAAGTGTTGTGGGGGTAGCGATTGCGACGGTTATGTTACCTATGGTTGCACGGGCTTTCAAACAGGGGGATTTCAAAACCATGCGACGCAAAAGTTGGACGGCATTAGGCATATTTTTGTTATTTGGTACTGCTGTAGCGATTGGTTTATTTATTCTACCAAAGTTTATTTTAACATTATTGTATGGGCGGGCTTTCGCCGGACGACCAGAAGAATTGGCTACGGGAATTTTATTATTACGCATTGAAAGTTGGTCGGTGATTTTAATTGGATTAACGCAAGTAGCAGGCAGTATTTTACAAGGTTGTGACCATGAAAAGGTGCCAATGTGGGCGTTGGTTGGTGGTGGCGTAGCAAAAATTGTCTTTGAACTTTTAACACTAAAAACGTTAGGAATTATGGCGGTCAGTATTGCCAACGTTTTGTGTTACGGCGTAGCGTTAATTGTTAGTGGTGGCTTTTTGATTAAATTATTTGTGCAACGGAAATAACAAAGGTATGCGAAAAAGCGATTTAATTATGGAGTTTAGTGCAGAATTTGGCACAACGAAAAAAGATGCAAAGGATATGGTTAATTGGTTAGAAAACCAAATTGTTGACGGAGTTAAAAGTGGTGATGAAGTCGTTTTGGATATTGGTAAGTTCCAAATAAAAAAGACACCAGCACGACAAGGGCGTAATCCACAAACGGGTGAAACCATTAAAATTAAAGCAAAAACTAAGCCAGTTTTTAAACCTAGCAAAAAATTTAAAGATTCTTTAACAAAATAAAAAAACACTGCACAGAGCAGTGTTAATGGTGTTGGAACACGGTTCGGTCGTTTCCCAAAAGACGTTAACCAGTCTAATGGCTCGGTCTGGCGTCACTTAATTAGCTCGACGAAAACTGTTTAGTGCTGCTTGGTTCCCCATCTGACACGATTCGCAATCTCACCGACTACTAAGCCGTCAAACGTCATCACCAATAGAGTATGTCTAACATACGTCGGTACGCGCTCTCAGCCGTGTGGTCGACCCCGGTTAGCGCACGGGTTACAGGCAGTCGCTAGTTGCCCATCTATCCAACGATGTATTGTAGCATAACTCAAAAGATATTGCAAGTAATCCGCCACCGTGTTATAATCAAACGATGATTCACAACTTGGAAGCCGAACAATCTGTAATTGCCGCTGTCTTACTAGACAATGATTGTCTGGAAGGTTTTACTCGGTTAAAGCCAGCTCATTTTTATGCACCGGCACACCGTATCATTTATGATGCAATTTGCTATTTGGCAACCAAAAATGTTGCGGTTGATTTGGTTACTTTGTCCGAACGTTTAAAAGCCACGGGTAAGTTAGATGCTGTGGGTGGCAACGAATATTTAACGAACTTAATGGACATGATTCCTTCTACGGTGAACTTCCGTCACTACGTGGCAATATTACGCAAAGATGAAACTTTACGTCGTTTGGATCGGGCTGCGGCCAGCATTACCAAGGCTTTAACGCAACCAGACGAAAAGCAAAAACATTTTATGGAAGACTCTCAAGCGGCCGTGCAGTATGCGGAACGTTTGATTTTTGATATTAGTAAGGAAGAGGAACGTCAAGAATTAACTAAGTTATCAAATGAATTACCAACGGTTTTAAATAACTTTGATTTAGTGGCTCACAATCCAGATGCTTTACGTGGTATTAGAACGGGGTACACGGTTTTGGATAGTATTACCAACGGCTTGCAAAAAGGAAGTTTAATTATTATTGGGGCTCGTCCTAGTGTGGGTAAAACCAGTTTTGCGTTGAACATTGTCTTAAACGCAGCTTTGAAAGGCAAAGCCAAAGTTGCGGTTTTCTCTCTGGAAATGGGTAAAGTTGAGTTGGTAAACCGTGCGATTTGTTCGGTCGCAAAAGTTTCTTTGTCACATGCTTTGCACGGTGAAATGACACCGGAAGAATGGTCTCGTTTATGGGACGCAAATGCCAAATTGCAAAATGCAGATATTTACTTAGACGCCAGCAGTTCGATTACAGCGACTGAAATCATGCGTAAGTGTATGCGCTTAAAACGTGAACGGGGCTTGGATTTAGTTATGATTGACTATTTGGGTTTAATGGGGGCACCAACAACTGGTTCACGGAGTGAAAGTCGTCAAGAGCAAGTCGCAGCCAACAGCCGTATGATGAAGATGATGGCTAAAGACTTAGAAGTGCCGGTTATCTTGTTGTCGCAGTTGAACCGTGCGGTGGAAGGACGTTCGGATAAATCTGATAGTGAACCCATGTTGTCCGACTTGCGTGAATCGGGTGCGATTGAGCAAGATGCTGATATGGTTTTGTTTATTCACAAACCAAAGACGGAAACGCAAAGCGAACAAAACGCACACAGTCGTGATTACGAAGCCAAAATTATTGTGGCTAAAAACCGTAGTGGTCCGACACCATATTTCAAGTTACAATTTATTGGCGAGTTGACAACTTTCTTGAATCCAGAAGATGTTACTAAAAATAATGGAGTAGCATCTGTGCCGGTACCACAAACCAAGGTAAAAGCCAATTTACTAGAAATTGTACCATTACAG
>JAFUJE010000037.1 GCA_017473795.1 Clostridia bacterium | reverse complement strand
TTCGTGGTTTTTGGCATTTAATACCACGTGGGGCACTTTCTTGCTCTTTAAGTATTTTGAAATTTCTTCACTACGTTCAATTGTCGTAGTACCAATTAAAACGGGCTGTTTACGTTCGTAGCGGTAGAGTACATCTTCGTAAATTGCTGCCAATTTATTGGTCATGTTTTGGAAAATAACGTCGGGTGCGTCTTCACGAATTACAGGCTTGTTGGTTGGGATAGCGACAACGTCGACGCCATAAATCTTTTTGAATTCATCTTCTTCGGTTTTGGCAGTACCCGTCATACCTGATAACTTACGGTAAAGTTTAAACAAATTTTGGATGGTAATGGTTGCCACAGTTTTGTCTTCGTTTTTAATCGGCACATTTTCTTTAGCTTCGATTGCTTGGTGCAGTCCGTCACTGTAACGACGGCCAACCATAGCACGACCGGTATTTTGGTCAATAATGATAATTTCTTTTTTGCTGTTGATAATGTAATCCACGTCAGCAGTGAACAAGTGGTGCGCTTTCATGGCGTTATTAATGAAATGATTTAATTCCATGTTGTTCGCATCACTGATATTTTCTATGTTAAAAGCCCGTTCAGCTTTGGCAAAACCTGACTCGGTTAAGCGAACAGCCCGTTCCTTTAAATCAATTTCGTAATCGTCTTTCGTGAGGCTACGGGTAAATTTATCGGCAACTTTATAAAGTTCACTATTGTCTTTGGTTGGAGCCGACATAATCAACGGTGTACGACTTTCGTCGATTAAAATACTATCAATTTCGTCGATTACGGCATAATTCATACCACGTAAAACACGGTCTTCTTTATGGTGCGCTACGTTATCACGTAAGTAATCAAAACCAACTTCGCTGCTGGTAACATAAGTAATATCCTGGTTATAAGCCGCACGTTTGACATCAGGTGTTGCATGAGAAAGACTTAAGCCCACGGTCAACCCCAAGAAGCGGTGAACTTTTCCCATCCATTCGCTGTTACGTTTGGCTAAGTATTCGTTGACTTCGACAACGTGTACGCCTTTGCCCGCTAAAGCATTTAAGTAAGCTGGCATGGTCGAAACCAAGGTTTTACCTTCACCTGTTTTCATTTCGGCAATACGACCTTGGTGTAGGGCAATGCCACCTAAAATTTGGACGTAGTAGGCTTTTTGTCCTAATACACGGTAAGCTGCTTCACGTACCGTGGCAAAGGCTTCGGGCAAAATATCGTCCAAAGTTTCACCGTCAGCTAAACGTTGTTTAAATTCTGCGGTTTTGGCTATTAAAGCATGATCGTCCAAGGCAGCATAATCATCTTCCAAGGCAATAACTAAATCAGCAATACGTTGTAATTTACGCACGGAGCGTGTATTATCACTTGCAAATAATCCCATACCACAGTATATACAAAAATTACTATCGCCACAATCATATTCTGTCTGTAATCCGACAGTGTTTGCGTAAATTTGACATGAACTGACAGTTCAGCGGTCAAGATTTTTGTCATAATTTTGCAATGAAAAAATTTTTATTAACAATTTTGGCGGTTTTAATTGTCATCATTCTTGATTGTGCAGTAATTGCCGATGTGATACGACCTTTTGCGGTAGCCTTTCTCTTTTCTTTGGCAGTAACGACAATTCCTAAGATTGTACCGGTAAGTGCTTTGGTTTTAATCGAACTATGGCGTTGTCCGCAACAGTTAAATTTGCTAAGTGTAGTTTATGCGTGTGGTATTTTCTTATTAACTGCTTTTTTATTACGTTGGTTGAAAGGCAAGAAGCAATGGTATTTTCCCGTTTTATTGGTCGGATTTCTTGCTTCCCAGGTCTTTAATGTTTATCTAGCCTTGGCACAACGTATTGTTATTCCGCAGACATTGATTGCCGTATTGGTGGGTAGTATTTTCTTATTGGCTTGTTTTGAATGCGTGCGAGCCATTGCCCAGAAAAAGTTTAACTTTCCGTGGACAATTAATCAGATTGTTAGTTTAATGTGTTTGCTAATTATCCTAGCGTTAGGCTTATGCGGTTGGGAGAATCCTTATTTTGATATTTATAAGTTTTGCAGTTTATTAACAATTTTGCTGGGTGTTTTCTATGTTAATCCCAAATCAACGGTGGTAATGGCGGCGGCTTTAGGTTTAGGCAAAGCGTTTGCTACCACGAATTTGGTTTACGTTGCGATTATGGTCTTGCTAGCAATTATTTGTATGGCCTTTAAAAGCAAGCAACGTGTTTTCAGTTTAGTTGCTTTGTTGTTTGCGGATTTAGTGATTGGAATTTATTTTAATGGTTATGGTACTTATACTTGGTGGAGTTTACTTCCTTTATTAGCGGCGGAAATATTGTTCTTATGTATTCCACGGGCAATCGGAAATTACTTTTCTTTTGGTGCCGATGGATTGGGTGGTTTTTTGGTTTCCAAAAATACCATTAATCGCAATACGGCAGGTATTTCTTTACGTATGCGTTCTTTGGCGGCGGTTTTTAATGAAATGCAAAATACCTACCGCAACTTAACTCGGGCAGCCTTGCCACCGCAAGAAACTGCAACACTTTTATGTAATGAAATTGTCGGTAGTGTCTGTGCCGAATGTCCGCATCGAGGTATTTGTCGTAAAACAACAACTTCCAGTCAGGAAGTGGAAACCGGCATAACTACGTTAGCCAAGGTCGGTTTGAAACACAATACTGTGACTTTGTTAGATGTTCCGAATACTTTAGCAGTGAAATGCACACGCATCAATACTTTAATGTCAGCCTTAAACAAGTTTTTGGTAGCTAATCGCAACAAAGAACAAATTATCATGGGGCTGGATAGTGGGAAAATTTTAATGGCGAATTTGCTGGCAGGTATTTCGCAGTTGTGTAGTAAATTTGCCAGTGATGTTTGTCGTAGTGTGGTTTTTGATAACGAACGGGGCGAATTAGTGAAAGAAGAACTTCTGTTCCGTAATATTTTTGCTGAGGATTGCTTGATTACGAAGACGACTAAAAATGAATATGTGGTGTCCGTGTTGATACCACGGAGTGATGCTAAAAACAAGCGTATTGAAAAAGTGGTCAGTCAAGTCTGTGGACACAAAATGATTGTTGATGAAGTCGTTGATGCCGATACCAAAGGTTATGCGATTGTGTCTGTTCGTTCGGCTCCGAAGTATTGTGTTTTGTTTGGTATGGCAGGAATTACAAAAGGGGTCAACCAAACCAGCGGCGATAACTTTTCCTTTTTAAGAGTAACGAACGAAAAAACTTTAATGGCTTTATGTGACGGTATGGGGGCAGGCGAACGGGCGGCACGAGCCAGCACATTAGCCTTATCTTTGGTGGAAAATTTTTACAAAGCCGGTTTTCCTGATGAAATTATCATGTATTCAGTCAATCAACTTTTGACTTTTACCGGGCAAGATGTCTTTTCGGCTTTGGATATGTGTGTTTTCGATTTAGCGACGGGAGATGTTGATTTTATTAAAGTTGGGGCAGCAGACGGCTTTATTAAACGAGCTCGTGAAGTCGAAGTCGTGGAAGCCGGGTCTTTGCCTTTAGGCATTTTAGATGATATCGAGCCTAAAATTACCAAGGCGTTGTTAGCGGCAGGCGATATGGTTGTTTTAGTCAGCGATGGCGTGCTTGATGTTTTTGGTGGCGAAAGGGTGGCTTTGGCTGGATTTATTAATAATCTTGATGTTACCACTCCACAACAACTAGCCGACCAAATCATTGCGGAAGTTACGCACCGGGTGGACGGTTATCCTGCCGATGATTGTACTGTGACCGTAGCACAGTTAGTAAAAATGTAATTTGCGGATTAATGGGTTAATGCTATACTGCAATATGGCAAACTTGTCTTGTGTCGACACGTTAATCAATGCTTTTACGAAGTTGCCGGGGGTGGGGTATAAAACTGCCGAACGCTATGCTTATCGTGTGATTGAAATGTCCCGTGAAGACGCAGAACAATTTAGTGCGGCGATTGCGGCGGTAAAAAAACAAGTTAAGTTTTGTCAAATTTGTGGCAATTTTGCGGTCGATGAAAAATGTGAAATTTGTGCCGCTCGTCAAAGTGATATGGTTTGTGTGGTTGCACACCCGAAAGATATTACGGTGATTGAACGTTGTCATGCTTTCCATGGTACTTATCATGTTTTACACGGGGTGTTATCACCCTTAAATAAAAAAGGCCCTGACCAATTAAACATTAAATCTTTAATGACACGTTTGCAAGGTGGGGCAATCAAGGAAGTAATTATTGCTTTATCTGCTGATGTCGAAGGCGAAGCTACGGCAAATTATTTGGCATCATTAATTAAACCGAGTGGTATTAAAGTCTCTCGTTTAGCAACCGGTATTGCGATGGGAGTTGCCTTGGAATATGCCGACGAAATGACAATTGGTATGGCTTTGCGTAACCGCACCGAGGTGTTGTGATGGTTATTACGTCAACGCAAGTTCCCCAATTATTTGCATACGAAGACGAAGAAGCGAAACGTATTTTGCGTAATCTAAAAAAAATTGAAATTAAAAATGAATATAAATTAGTTGATACTGGTGTGCGTGAGTTTGTTAGTATCCCCAAATTAGACCAAAAGGCTTTCCGATATATCGTAAAAAACGGCAAGTTGTATTTACGGGAAAGTGTTACTTCGGTTGGTGGCTTAGTGCAAGAAAGTGTTTTAATTAACCTTGGTGATTTTGTCATTGGCGAAGATGAAACCGGCGAAGAGTTGGAATATTTGGTGCGGGTGAAAGATGCTAAAGCCAAACAACGGGCACGCCAATTACAAGAATGCGAACGTATTGCTCAACAAACTTTACAAAAAATTCAAAAGCAAGTTAAAAATGATGAACTGTTAAAAAACTGGCAAAACGAGTTGAACGAATCCCGTCGTTTTGTTCGTTTGGGAAAGGAAGATTACTATCAATCCCAAATCGCCATTATTGCAAAATTTGCTAAACAAGACGAAACGTTGGCAAAATTATTGGTGGAACACGACCAGAAAATTAATGCTAAAAACGAAAAGTGGTTAACCCAACCGCTGAAATTACCCAAAGCCAAAAATGCTAATGAACGTATCGGTACAAAATTACACGAAGGCATTGGTGAAATTGACCCGGCTAGACGTCAGGAATTTGAAAAATATTACGCCGCCCGGGCACCGCAAATGACGCCTTATCTGGATAGTGAAAACGAAGTTCCTAAGGAATTGGCTCCGGCTCCGACAATCATTGATGTAAAAGCCAAAGTTCAACAGACCGCAATACAGGAAACTCAGGTTGAAACCCAAAAAGCTAAGAAAGTGAAAAACATCTCGCAAGGTATTGCACAAATGAAACAGGCTTTCCGGGCACAGTCACTATCGCCAGAAATTAACGAAGGAAGGGTACCCGTCGCACCAGTATTGACAGACGAAACCGAATTTACTCGCTAATGAAGAAAATTTGTAATTTCCGGCCATTGTGTTGGCTGGCTTTTGTGGTGATTCTAGCGATTGCTTCGGCAATGATTTCGGCTTGGTGTACTTTAATTGTTGGCTTGATAGTATTTAGCGTTTTGCTGTGGAGTCGTTTGCCTCGACAGTTTAAGTTTATTGCCATGATGCTTTATCTTGTGGCGATTGTCAGTTATTTGTTAACAACTTGTTATGTGGCGAATCCTTATTATCGTACTTATGACCCTGATGCTGGTTTGCGTGGTGTGATTTTACGATATGTGCGTTGGTATTTATCTTTATTCTTATCACCAGAAAATGCTGACCTAGTTTATGTCATGTTGCTTGGTGATAAAAGTGTTTTGTCTTATGGTTTACGCTTTGATTTTACCGTATCCGGCTTAGCCCATATTTTAGTCGTTTCCGGTTTACACGTTGGTGCCTTATATGGTGCGTTAGGTTCCATATTGCGTTGGTGTCGTGTTCCGCAACGGGCACATTTATGGATCATTGCACCGGTCTTGTTATTTTATGGCTATCTTTGTGGTTGGCAGTATGCGATTATTCGGGCAGTTATTATGTCTTTAATTTATTCTTTAGCCAAACATCATTTACGGATTGCGGATTCGTTATCTGTGATGTCTCTAGCCGTAGTCGTAATCTTGATTATTTATCCGTATGCCTTAGTATCAGCGTCGTTCTTATTATCCTTTGCTTGTGTCTTAGGATACAATTTGTGGTACCGTAAAATCTATCAAGTTATTCCTTCAAAATCATTTGCCATGTATGTGTCGGTAACTTTGGGTAGTTTTCCTTTTCTCGTGTATTA
>JAFUJE010000036.1 GCA_017473795.1 Clostridia bacterium | reverse complement strand
TAGTATGGCTTAATTAGTAAAAAAAGTTCCTAAGAAAAAGACTTGCAAATTTAGTGTAGTTCGTGTATAATAACCGATATGGCAAATATTAAGAGTGCAATTAAAAGAATCAGTGTGACGAAAGCTAAGCAAGCACAAAATCGTCCTGTTAAAACCCATATCAGTGGTGAAATTAAAAAATTTAAAGAAGCTTTGGCTGCTAATGAATTAAAACATGCTGAAATGCAATTGAACGTTGTTTTCTCAGTTTTGGATGCGGCTGCCTTGGATAATGTTATCCATAAAAACAAAGCAAATCGCCAAAAATCTAAATTGGCTGCTGCTTTGAGTGCTGCACAAAATAAAAAAAGCAAAAAAAGTGCTTAATTAATTTTTGAATGCTAAATAAAAGCAGGTTTTATGCCTGCTTTTTTAATTGTATTTGTTTTAATTTAGTCGGCTTTTGGTTCTACTTTTTTGCCGTTAACGTAAACACGCTTTTCGTTAATGGCAATTTTTTGGAGAAGGGCTTCTTCCAAATTAATTCCAAGTATTTCCGCCAATCCCAAAGTGAAAATTGTAACATCGGCCAATTCGTGTGCAACTTCAGTAGTGTCTTTTTTCTTTAACCAAGCATCAAAGGCTTCGGAAACTTCGCCATGTAAATAACAGAACTCCTGTGGGATATTTGTTAAATTAAACTTTTTATCAACCTTGTTTTGATAAATTTTCTTTTGCAGTTCATTTAAATCAATCATCGTTGGTTCTTCCTTGTAGTTTTATTTTTTTGTTACTAATTTGCTGAAGAAAGCACGCACACGGCTCTTGCCTTTGATTGTAATATTGTAAGCATTAAAAGTTTTTTTGTTGCTGATACGGTATAATTCTTCTGCAACTGTTTCTGCTGATGACCCAGTTTGTTCGGCATATTCCAAACGACCAATATCATTACTAATGCGATAACGATACGCCTTGTTGGTTGAGTCTTGTTTAATTCTGTTTTCGGTAAAATTAGTTTTGCAGGTTTGTAATGTTACTGAAGTAACTTCAATTTTTAAAGGCTCGATTTCTTTGCGTAAGGCAATAGTAAAAGTTTCTAACGCTTTCTTGCTGGCACTGTAGATACTGTTGAAAGCGGGGGCGTTATTTGCAATTGAACAAGAGATATTGATAATTTTGCCTTTACGGTGTTCACGCATAAAGGGAATTACTGCTTGGCAAGCACTGACAGCACCTAGAAAGTTAGTATTCATTACTTTAACAATATCGGTCGTCAATAATTCTTCCACGGCACCAGATAAACCAATGCCGGCGTTGTTAATCAAGACATCAATTTGACCTTCTTTGTTGTAAACCTTACGAATTGATTCTTTGATTGAATCAGGGTTAGAAACATCGGTTTCAATAAAATTAATATTGTCATCATTACCTTTTTCACGAGATAAATTATAAACGATGTCAGCATACAAAGAAAAGCAGTGGGCAGCGGCTAAACCAATACCTGAAGATGCGCCGGTGATCACAACAACACGTTTATGCCAAACAGAAGGATCTGCCAACGCTGTAACTTCACTCAATGGTTTGTTGGCTGTGGTTTCTAACTGTTCTGAATCTAAACGTTTTTCAAGAACGCTGATTGCATCGTCTAAATCCAGTGGTTCGTCTGTTGCGATTTGATAATCGTCTTGTCCTAAATTAAATTTATTTTTCATACCAATATAGTATACTACTGTTAACGCCTTTTCTCAACATATTTTTGAATTTTAATTGTTAATTTGACAACTCTTTTTCCTTTGGTTTACCATATTTATATGGAAATAAGTGTAATTGCAACAACTCACCCCAATCATCAAACCGAAAAGCGTGAATTAGACCGTTTTGGTGGTATGGCGGCTGGTGTTTGTTATATGGCGCATGATTTTGCAACTTTGCGTGCGGAAGATGAATCTAAAACTTTTCGCAGGGCAGATTTGACTAAGGCGAGTGGACATCATAGTGTATATGATCATGCGACAATCACATTGTACTTAGATTGTATTCCCCGGGTTTTAGAGGGTATGTTAGACAATGAACGTTATATGGTTTCCTCAGTTAAGAGTGGTCGTTATACCTTACATCCTTTACCAAATAATGAACAGAGGCTTTACGATAAATGGTTGGCTAAATTTATAACTTTAATACGTGATACCTATCAAGCTGATTATCCACAATTTTTTACTGATAACAAAATTAAAAAATTGGCAATGGAAAATGCTCGATATTTAACCAGTTGTTTTACGATGGTTTCGATGGTACATACAGTTTCTTATCGCCAATTAAATTATTTGTACGGTTTCTTTAGTAATTATGCTGATAATATTAAAAACAGTACCAATCCATTTGAGCAGAAATTATATCCTTATATCGTTGAATTTATTAAAAAATTGGCAGGTACGGGATATATAGATGAAGCCCTAACCCAAGATGGTAAAGGGCGTCAGGTTTCTATGTTTTGTGAAAAACCAGTTGTGGAATATTTTGGTGATGTTTATGCCACTAACTTCCGCTGTTCTTTTGCGGTGTATATGCACTTAAATCGTCATCGTACTTTAAAATATTATATGAAGACTCCGGCTGTTCCACAAGCATTAGAATTTTATGTTCCGGAAATTATTGCGAGTGACAGTGATTTACGTGCCGAATGGTTGGCTGATTTAGATACTTTGCGAGCAAATTATCCACAAGCGATGTTGGTTGATGTTAGCGAAATGGGGAACTTGGACGATTTTATTTTAAAAGCAATAGAGCGTAAATGTTCTTCTGTCTTATTAGAAACTACTCGTGTTGTGAATGATGTTTTAAATCGCTATTACGAAGCGTTGATTACTGCAGGACACAGCGGGGCAGAGAAATTAGTAAATATGAAAAAAGGCGCTAAATGCACCTTTCCAAATTTTAAATGTCCTAACCCTTGTGGTTTCGCTTTAGGCATCAATGAAAAACGTAAAATTTAATTTACGCTAACCAAACTAAGTCTTTGTGCACGCACATACTGATGATATCGACAATCCACAAAATGTTCCAACCAAAGAAAATACGCAAAACAGCAAATCCGTATTGTTCTCTTTGGAAGCAGATGATGATGCCAAAAATACAACCCAAGATGGGTAAAAATGAAATTAGTAATGAAGGGATAAATCCTAACCCGAAATAAGCACGTTGAGCCATGTGTTATTATAAACTGTTAAAAACCATATACGCAAGCGATTTTACGCATATTTTTAATTTTTCCGTGTTTTAATGGTTATTGGAGCTGTTGAACGGACTTGAACCGTCGACCTCCGCCTTACCAAGGCGGTGCACTACCGACTGTGCTACAACAGCATTACTTCATAAGTATAACATGCCGATTTGTGTTTGTAAATTATAAATTAAGATTAATTCTCAATTAAAATGAATCTTTACTTTCTTTGTTTAAAGAGATTTTTAATTTGTTCCTTTCTGATTTTGCCTTTGGCTTCGTATTCTTTAGCATCTTCTTTGATTATATTAATCATTTTTCCTTCGGTAGGGGTGTATACGCTTCCGCCTTGTGCGATGATGGCTTTATCTTCCATTTTCTTTTCTTTCATAACAAAGGAAAGTAAAGATTTAAAAATTCCACTTTCTTCAATATCTAATTGAACTGCTAAGCGTAAGTAATCAATTTGTTTAATAATTGTACTGATTATTATTTCAAACAAAATTTGCACAACTAAAAAGACGACGGAACCAATATTAATGATATTTGACATCGTAACTTCCAAATTAGTAATTGATTCAAATACGGCAACGCCAATAATGGCAAACTTTGCAACGAACTTGAAAATCTTGGTAATAAACTTGTATTTGCGC
>JAFUJE010000035.1 GCA_017473795.1 Clostridia bacterium | reverse complement strand
TTGACAAATTTAACAAACGTTATGCTAAAACAAAATGAAATTAGCGCAGTTGATTTCTCAGACCGGTGAGCCTGAAGCAACAATCCAAACTTTGTGTCATTTGTTAAAAATGGAACGCACTCAAGTTTTTTTGCTGAAGGATATTAAAGACGACATTGCCTTGCAAGCAATGAATGTTGTAAAAGAGTATAAGAAAGGTATACCGCTAGCATATTTGTTAGGGCATACTTTTTTTTATAACCACGATTTTATCGTAACTAAGGATGTTTTGGTACCACGGTATGATACAGAACATTTAGTCCTTTGGGCGCAGAGAACCATTATTGCAGACTTTGTTGTTAATGCTGGTAAAGAGACATATAAAATTTTGGATTTATGTTGTGGTTCTGGTATTATTGGTGTGTGTTTGGCTGCTGGGTGTGCTTGGCTTAATGAACGTCATAAGAATTTTCAGTACGAAGTTACGGCTTCTGATTTTAGTGAAGCAGCATTGGATGTTACAAGTCAAAATGCTGCGTTACACAATGCCGATATTAAGCTTGTGCACAGTGATTTATTGGAAGATATCCATGAAAAATTTGATATGATTGTTTCAAATCCTCCTTATATCCGTACTATGGATATTGGCGTTGAAGACAAAAGAATTTTACAAGAACCTCGTATGGCTTTGGATGGTGGGCCAGATGGTTTGTATTTTTATCGTCGTATCTTAGCAACGGCTAAAAAGAATTTAAAACCAAATGGAACAATTTTGTTTGAGATTGGTTATGACCAAGCAAAAGATGTTACCGAAATAGCAGCAAAGTTAGGTTATAAAAATATAACTGTTTATAAAGATTTGGCAAATCACGATCGAGTGGTTACAATGAGGGTATAATGTTTGAAGAGGTTAGTGTTTTAGAAGAAAAATATTCTCAATTAATGGAACAATTAACGTTGCCAGAAGTTTTTAATGATTTTGCGAAGTATTCGCAAATTTCAAAAGAAGTATCTAAATTAACTCCAACTATAGATGCTTACCGCAAATATCAAAAGCTAAAGAAGGATATTGATGCGGCTCGGGAAATTACTGATCCAGATTTGGTAGAACTTGTCAAAGAAGAAATTGCACAAAACCAACAACTATTAGAACAAACAGAGCAAGAATTACAACTATTGTTAACACCAAAAGATGAACGAGATGACGCTAACGTTATCATAGACATTCGACCTGCAGCCGGTGGTAATGAAGCCTGCTTGTTTGCGTCGGTTTTATTGCGTATGTACTCACTTTATGCAACTGGTTTAGGTTTTCAAATTGAAATAACTGATATTGAAGAAAATGGTATTGGTGGTGTCAAGAATGTAACCTTTATGGTCAAAGGCGAAGGGGCTTTCTCGAAATTCAAATATGAAAGTGGCGTACATCGAGTTCAACGTGTGCCGGAAACAGAATCACAGGGTAGAATTCATACTTCTACGGCTACAGTTGCCGTTTTGCCCGAAGCAACTACGGTTGATTTTCAAATTGATGAAAAAGATTTACGTATTGATGTTTATCGAGCATCAGGTGCTGGTGGACAGCACATTAATAAAACAGAAAGTGCAATTCGTATTACTCACTTGCCAACTAATACTGTTGTCACATGCCAAGATGGCCGTAGCCAACTTGCTAATCGTGAAAAGGCTATGACGGTTTTAGTTTCTAAGTTGGCACATTATTATCAAAGTTTTGAAGATGAAAAATATGCATCAGCTCGGCATGAACAAATTGGAACTGGGGACCGTAGCGAACGCATCCGTACGTATAATTATCCGCAGGGCAGAGTTACTGACCACCGTATTAACCGTACAGAGTATAATTTAACTAGATTCGTGGACGGCGAAATAGCCGACATGGTTGAAGCATTACGTGTGTCTGAATTAAAAGAACAAGCTTAAATCTTTTTAGCAATTTCTTTTTCAAATTCTTTAACAAAATTTACGAAAGTTGAAACGTCTTTGAATTGACGATATACCGCAGCAAAGCGGATATACGCAACTTCATCAATCTTTTTTAATTCTTCCATAACCATATCACCGATTACGCTGCTGGCAATTTCTTGTTGATCGCCCATCGTGGTGCTGGCAATTTGCATTTCAATGCTTTCAACAATATTATCAATTTGACGCATAGAAACAGGACGTTTTGCTGTTGCCGCAATAATACTGTTTTTTATTTTTTGCGAATCAAAGGATTGACGACTGCCATCATTTTTGATTACCAATAAAGAAACACGTTCAATAGTTTCGTAACTGGTAAAACGTTTACTGCATTTTAAACACTCACGACGACGACGGATTGAATTAGAATTATCGTTGGTACGACTGTCAACAACTTTATTATCTCGTGAACCGCAATTTGGACATCTCATGTTAATTAACTCCTTGTTTCTTTAGATTTTCTTAAATAGTTTATCACTTATCACTTTCGTATGACAAGCAACATTTTAAACGTCCACAGATACCGTTAATTTTTTCTGGCGTTAAAGACAAATTTTGTTGCTTAGCCATTTTAATGGAAACATCTGGATAGTTTTGACAGAAACGCTTGCAACAACATTCTTGCCCGCAAACACCTAACGCTCCGACGGCTTTGACTTCGTCACGTGCACCAATTTGGTGTAATTCAATGCGAGTGTGTAAGGCGCTGGCAAGGTTACGTACTAATTCTCGGAAATCAATACGTTGTTCAGCAGAGAAGTTAATTACGACTTTACTAGCATCAAAAGTGTAATAAGCAGACATTATTTTCATGTCTAATTTTAATTGCGCAACCATGTCAGTTGCTTTATCAATTGCAAATTGTGCAGACTTTAATAATAAGTTAATTTGGCTTAAATCTTTAGCTGTGGCACGACGGAAAATTTGTGCGTGATTTGCCTCGTGATTCTTTTTGTTCACACCCTCATTGGCTACTAC
>JAFUJE010000034.1 GCA_017473795.1 Clostridia bacterium | reverse complement strand
TTTTGGTCTAGGTGTTGCATCATCAGCTGTTGGTAAAGTTGGTGGTAATAAAGTCGTTAATAAAGGTGGTAATGCTATTCAAAAATTTGGTAATAGTATTAAAGGATCTGGTGGAACTTCTAGTAGCCCTATTGGAAATACTATTGAAAAATTTGGTGGTAAAGTCAAAAATTCAACTCCATCTAATATTGGTAAATCTATGAGGATGAGAGGTCGTGAAAATATGGGAGAAGCAGTTAGTTCCATAATGCCCCAAAGAAATATGTATCGTAGAAGATATAGGTCAAGGGAGTGATAAGTTATGTATATAACAATTAAAAGTATAAAAAAGACTTTATTTTAAACTTATCAAACCGAGAAGATTGGGATAACATAATGATTTTGGTTTATAACAATTATATGCTTAATAACGATAACTTTAAAGATGTCTTTATCCGTGTTCCTTTTGAAATACCTGTAGCATTTAACGAACAAAATATTATCGACTACCTAAAAGACACCGACCTTCAAGAACATTTTGCCGAAAGGTTCTCGGCCTTGGATGAAATTGGATTTCCCACATTCTGGGATGCCCTTTATATTTGTTTCATTAATTCAATTAAACAAAAACTAACTATTGAACAACTCGAAGATGCAATTTTACGTAATTACAAAAAAGTTGCCCGTGCCTTAAAGAGAATCGATAACAATCGCCGCAAATTACTAAAGGCATCTTAAAAGAAAAGCCCCTGTCGCAAAAGGGGCTTTTTAAACATAATTACACACATTATAATTCTTCAACAGTTAAATTTTTATTTGTAAAGATACAAATATCACTAGCGACGTTCATTGCCTCTTTAGCGATTTCTTTCGCTGTCATATTAGTATTCTTCAATAAAGCCTTTGCTGCTGCCAAAGCGTAATTTCCACCACTACCAACAGCGACACAACCACCATCTGGTTCAATAACGTTACCATCACCACTAATTAATAAAAAACGTTCTTTATCAGCAACAATCATCATGGCTTCTAATTTTCCTAATGCACGGTCAGTGCGCCAACTTTGAGCCAATTCAACTGCCGAACGTAACAAATTGCCAGAATGCTTTTGCAACATTTCTTCAAATTTATTACAAAGCGTAAATGCATCTGCCACTGAACCTGCAAAGCCAGCCACTACCTTACTGTCGTACAAACGACGCACTTTAACGGCATTACCTTTTAAAATAACTGATTCACCAGCAGTAACTTGACCATCACCCGCTACCACAGTTTTGTTGTCACGTTTTACTGCAATAATTGTTGTTCCGTGTAATTCCATTTTAAATTTCCTCCTATTGACAATTACGATTACTACATTTTACTACATCTTTAACTTTTACCAAAGGACTTTTGCATTTTTCGCATAATTCACCTGTCGGTTCATCAAAAGCAACAAAATCACAATTTGGGTAACCTGAACAGCCATAGAATGTTTTACCTTTTTTGCTGCGACGTTTATATATATCGTTTCCACATTTTGGACATTTGCAAATTGGTTTATCGTAAGGTTTTGTTGTTTTGCATTCTGGATAGCCACTGCACGCTAAAAACTTACCATAGCGACTTTCACGAATTAACATCACACGTCCGCAATTAGGACATTTCTCGTCACTTTCCACTGGTTTAATGCGATTTTATGCGCCTTCATTACTTCGTACTTCATTAACAACCTTGATGAAAGGTTGATAAAAATTATCGACAACCCCGACCCAGTCAATTCCTTCAGAGGCAATATCGTCAAGTTTATCTTCCATATCAGCCGTAAACCCTGTGTTCATAATCTCAGGGAAATATTTAATTAACCAATCAACAACCACGCATCCTAATTCCGTCGGCTTTAACGCTTTACCATCTTTTTCGATATACAATCGAGCAAATAAGATTGCCACAGTCGGCGTATATGTTGCCGGACGTCCAATTCCTTTTTCTTCCATAACCTTAACTAAAGTAGCTTCGGTATAACGGGCTGGTGGTTGTGTGAACTTCTGAGCATGTTCTAACTTTTTAAAGTTCAAAGTATCACCAATTTCAATATTTGGTAAGATTCCAGCACTTTCACCTGCATCTTCATCACCATCTTTTTCCGGTTCCTCTTTCGCTTTCGTACCGCTGTAAACAGCTAGCCAACCGTCAAACAATGGCGTACGTCCTGTAACTCGGAAAGTATAGTTATTGGCATCAACGTCAACTCGTACACTGTTAAACGTTGCTTCAGCCATTTGAGATGCAATAAAGCGATTATAAATCAATCGATAAAGTTTAGCTTCATCAGGCTTACAGAATTTATCCGCTTCATCTGGCGTAATATCTAAATGAGTAGGACGAATCGCTTCGTGAGCGTCCTGTGCTGATTTTTTAGACTTGTAAACATTAGGAGTTTCTGGCACAAAATCAGCGCCATATTTTTGTGTAATGTAATCTTTTGCTGCCGCTTGAGCCTCTGCCGAAACACGTACACTATCGGTACGAATATATGTTACCAATGCGGTCATGCCACGTTCACCCATTTGTACACCTTGATACAACGTTTGTGCCGCCATAGTAGTTCTTTTTAATGATAAACCTAGTTTAGCACCAGCATCTTGTTGCATTGAACTGGTAGTAAAAGGCGCCGGAGCATGACGTTTTGTTACAGATTTTTTAACGTCTTTTGCAACGTATTGTGCACCATCTAAATCTTCAACAATCTTTTTAACCTGTGCTTCACTGCTTGGTTTTAAACGTTTGCCATCTTGCCCGTAATACAATGAAGTACGGAATTTGATTTTATCTTTTTCTAAATGAGCCCAGAAATCCCAGTATTCTTCCGGTTTAAAATTTTGGATTTCACGTTCACGTTCAACAACTAGTTTTAAAGTAACACTTTGAACTCGTCCAGCCGATAATCCCGATTTAATTTTTTTAGACAAAACCGGCGATAATTTATAACCAACTAAACGATCCAAAACACGACGTGTTTGTTGAGCATAAACTAAATTCATATCAATCGGACGTGGCTTCGTTAATGCTTGATTAATTGCGTGTTTCGTAATTTCATTAAACTCAATACGCTGTGCCTTAGCCGGGTCAATATCTAAAATATAAGTCAAATGATAAGCAATCGCTTCACCTTCACGGTCCGGGTCAGTAGCAATTAATACGGATTCGGCTTTTGATGCTGCTTCCTTCAAAGCTTTAACAACATCTTTTTTGTCTGACGAAATCACATATTGCGGCGTATAACCATTTTCAACATCAACAGATAAATCACGTTTTTTTAAATCACGAAAATGGCCACCAGTTGCCATAACCTGATACCCAGCACCCAAATATTTTTTAATAGTATCCTTTTTACCGATACCCTCAATAATTACAAGTTTCATGGACCTCCTACCCACTTATTTAGCAACATAAAAGTTGCCTGGTAATTTCTCTATTAAACCAATCATTTCCATATTTGTCAAGAGCGTTGACAACTGCGGCACTGACAAACCAGAATCCATAATCAAATCATCAAAATGTACTTCGTTAGTTTTCATGAGATTTAAAATATTTTGATGTTCTAAACTGATTTGTTTGGTTTTAACTACCGCTTTTGCT
>JAFUJE010000033.1 GCA_017473795.1 Clostridia bacterium | reverse complement strand
TGTAGTGGCAATATAACGTGCTACGGTTGATACCGGCGGTTTTGCAAACTTGGCTGATAGTAATCTCTTCGTATTTGTATTTGGTAATCAGTGCTAAGAAAGCGTCGTCAATTTTCTTATTAATAATTTTGTAGCGAGAATTGTTCTTGGTGTTCATAATGCTCCTGTTTTGGTATTATTCCAACAAAGCCAATCTTTTTGTGGGATTTACCATTGTTTTTTGGTTGTATTTGCAAAAGTACTTTACTAAACTATAATTATTCAGTCAACTGTTGGAATAATCAAACATGGGCTTGGATAAAATCAAAAGGAGATGGAAATTGTGAATGCAATAGAAATCAAAGGTTTGAAAAAGTCGTTCCGGGGCATGCATGCTTTGAACGGATTGAATATGACGGTGCCGGTAGGGGCAATCTATGGTTTCATTGGCGAAAACGGTAGCGGTAAGTCGACTACGGAAAAATTAATTTGCGGACACTTGGTGAAAGACGGTGGTACCATTAAATTATTCGGTAAGGACTATACCGATGCCGGCATTCGGGTGCGAGTAGGTGCTTTGATTGAAAATGCTGGTTGTTTTGCCGGTTCAAGTATTTATACGAATTTAAAAATGCAATGTTTGAACTTAGGAATTGCTGATATTGACGCTGAAATTAGCCGGGTGTTAAAAATTGTGCGTATGGACGCTCACCGTGATTTGAAATTCAAAAAATGTTCGTTAGGTATGAAACAGCGGGTCGGGATTGCCATGGCTTTATTAGGTAATCCGGCATTATTGATTTTAGATGAACCAATTAATGGTTTGGATACTGACGGTATGAAAATGATGCGGGAAATTTTGACCGATATTGCTAAGGGTGGCGCCACAGTATTGATTTCTTCTCATATTTTAGGTGAGTTGGAAAAAATTGCGACGCACTATGGTATTATCCGTCAAGGTAAAATGGTTCAAGAATTAACAGCGCAGGAAATGGAAGCCAGAGCCAGAGTGTTTGTATCCTTACGGGTAAATGAGTTACAAAAGGCGTGCCAATTATTGAAACAAAAATATGCTAATGTGCGTATTGAGCAAGATTATGTCCGGGTTTATGATGAACAAGATGTGGACGGAATTGTTAAATATCTACTGGATCATGCGCTGGTGCCGAGTGAAATTAAAAAGAATAAAGTTGGGTTGGAAGAATACTACATTGAATTGATGAGTCAAAAGGAGAACAAATAAGATGGAAAAAGTTAATCGTTTAGCATTTGATACTCCTAGTTTTGGTAAAAGAATTAAAGGAATGTTGGCAGTTGATTTTTACCGCTTATTCCACACGCCGTTGTTTTATATCTTCTTGGCGATTGCTGCGATTATTCCTGCTATGATTGTTGGAACGACGGGTATGGAAGGTAGTGAGACCGCCGCTTTGTTTACGAATGTTTGGCAAGCCATTGCGGTAGAATCACCTTTATATATTGTCAAAAATATTGGGCAATATGCCAACATGAATATGGTCTTCATCTTCGGTGGAATTATGGTGTCCATCTTTATTGGCCACGATTACAAAAGTGGCTATGTGAAACAGTTGTTTACGACACACGCTAAAAAACAAGACTATGTGATTAGTAAAACCATTACTTGTGCGTTTGCTATGGCGTGTATGTGTGGCACTTATTTAGTTGGTACGGTGTTAGCCGGTTTGTTGGTGGGACTTTCTTTTGCTGTGAATTTTGGGTCGTTAGTTTGTGCTTTGTTAGGTAAAGTGATTATGAGTTTGGGTTGGGCCAGTCTGTATGTTTTTATTAACATTATTTTCCGTAAGAATTTTTGGATTTCCATTTTGGCGTCATTCTTCTTTGGTACGGGAATTTTAATTATCGGGGCAGCGGCGATTTTAGGTAATTCAGCAATTTTAAATATCTTTTTGTACGGTTCGTCGGTTTATGCGTGCTTGTCCAGTAATTTTTTATCCGTGTTGGTTTGTTTACTTTGCTCGGGTGTTTGGGCAGTAATTTACAACGTATTGGGAACTTATATTCTTAACAAAAGTGATGTGTATTAAAGGAGAGCGAAATGAACGCAATCGAAATTAGAAATCTATGTAAAACCTTTGGCGATAAACAAGCGTTGGCTGGTTTAAACATGACGGTTCCGGTGGGTGCGATTTACGGCTTTATCGGTGAAAACGGGAGTGGTAAATCGACTACGGAAAAAATTATTTGTGGGTTAATGCACCCGACCAGTGGCGAAGTAAAACTTTACGGGCGAGATTACACCAATGCAGATGTTAGGGCCAGTATGGGGGTTTTGATTGAAGCTCCGGGCTGTTTCCCTAGTTTAAGTGTTTGGAATAATTTAATGATTCAAGCCACTAATTTAGGAATTAAAGATAAAGTCGATGCAGTACGTAAAGTTTTAACACTGGTACGTATGGAAGGGGCAGCCGGTAATAAATTCAAAAACTGTTCGCTGGGAATGCGTCAACGTATTGGGATTGCCATGGCGTTGTTAGGTAATCCTAAGTTGCTGGTTTTAGATGAGCCAATCAATGGTTTAGATGCAGACGGTATGCGTATCATGCGGGAAATTTTAACCGATATTGCACAGAGCGGAGCCACGGTATTGGTCTCTTCACACTTATTGGGGGAATTGGAAAAGATTGCAACTCATTACGGAATTATCCGGGGTGGCAAAATGTTAGTTGAAATGACGGCGGAAGAATTAGACCAAAGTTGTCCGACTTTTGTGGCAATTCAAACCAAGGAAATGGATAAAGCCAAAACAATTTTAAAACAGAAATATGCCAAAGTTTTAACCGATGAAGAACAAACTTGTTTACGGGTTTATGATGCCGAAAGTCCGGAAGCCGTGGTGCAGTACCTTTACGAGAATGACATTATTGTCAATGAATTAAAGACGGATAAAATTGGGTTGGAAGAATATTATATCAACTTGATGGCAAACAAGGAGGGTAAATAATGGAAATGAATTTTGAAAAAAATACTTTCAGGAAAAGATTGTCTACTATGTTGGTCGTTGATTTCCGGCGCATGTTTACTTCGCCTTTGTTCTATTTAATGTTGGGAATTTCTTTGGTGATGCCGATTTTAATCTTGGTTATGACCACAATGATGGACGGAACGGTTTCGGTTAATCCACAAACTGGTGTGGAAACAGTCATTGAAGGTTTTGATAATGTTTGGCAAATCATTGGTGCGGTTAGTGGTGGTGAACAAGCCATGGCCATGGATATTACCAGTATGTGCAATATCAATATGATGTTCTTTATCATTTCGGTATTTGTTTGCTTGTTCGTGGGTGCGGATTTCAGTAGTGGTTATGCGAAAAACTTATTCACGGTACGCAGTAAAAAAAGTGATTATATCATTGCAAAAACTGTTGTTTGTTGCTTGGCTGGGGCAAGTATGATGATTGCTTTCTTTATTGGTGCAATGATTGGCGGTGCGGTGGCTGGTTTACCGTTTACATTGGAAGGAGCATCAGCGGTTAATGTTGTGATGTGTCTGTTAGCCAAAATCTTATTAGTTGGTATTTTTGCTTCGATTTATTTATTGGCGAGTGTGATTGCGAAACAAAGACTTTGGTTATCGTTAATTATTGCTTTTGGAGTTGCTGTGTTAATGTTCACCATGATTCCAATCATTACACCGTTAAACAGTACAATTATAAATGTGTTATTGTGCTTAGTAGGTTCGGCTTTGTTTAGTTTTGGCATCGGTTTTGGTAGTAAAGTTATACTCGACAAAACCAGTTTAGTATAATAGTGTTAGATTGAAGATGAGTTGGAAGAAGTTTGGGCGTAGTTTACTGTATCCGCATTTGGCAATTATAATTTGTTTGTTGCCAATTGCTGTGACGCTCTTGGTTCTAGCGTTAGTGTATTTAAGTCCGGAATCCGTGGTGGCAATCTTGGCTTATTTGTTGGCATTTTATGTTTTGTTGGTAATTTGCCTGCGTGTGCCACGGATTATTCAGTTTTGTAAAACTTTCAAACAAGAAAATAAGTATCTGCAAAAGTGGTTCAGTGATGTGCATTTGCGAATGAACGTTTCGCTTTATGGGTCATTATTGTGGAATATTATTTTTGCTGTTTTCCAATTAGTATTAGGTTTTTATCACCAATCTTTTTGGTTCATGGCGATGTTTATCTATTATGTTATGTTGAGTGTGATGCGTTTTTTCTTGGTGCGACACACTCGAGTTTATCAAGCCAACGAAGCCACACAAATGGAAACTAAAAAATCTGTGTTTTGTGGGTGGATGTTATTACTAATGAATTTGGCGCTGGCGGTTGTGGTTACTTTCTTGATTTGCTGGGACCAAGTTTACAAGCATCATATGATTACCACGATAGCAATGGCGACATTTACTTTTATAACCTTTGCTTTTGCGATTGTGGATTTAGTCCGCTACAAAAAATATCAAAGTCCGGTTTATTCGGCTGCCAAAAGTATTAACTTGATTGCGGGTTGTGTTTCTATGTTGACTTTGGAGACGGCGATGCTAGCGACTTTTGGTACTACGGAAAGTCCTTTGTTTCGGCAAATTATTTTAGCGGCTACCGGGGCAGCAGTGATTGGCTTTGCGATTGTGATGGCGTTGATTATGATTATTAAAGGTAGTCGACAATTAAAAAAAATAACACCGCCAGTTAACAGTGATGTTATCTAATCAGAAATAAAATAAAAATTATTTTTGGTCGGGGATATCAGCGGTAATTAATGAGACTTTATAACCAGTCCATTTTTCAGAAACAGTTTCCATTGATGAAGGGGTCGGAATTTCGGTATCATATTTAACAGCCAATTCAAAATAGTACTTGATTAATTCTTCAGCACAGGCATAAACCGACTCCAAAGTTTCACCTTCGCAGTACAAAGTTAAGTCGGGAATATATCCATTGTAGATATTCTCGTCCTCATTAAAAATGAATACCATTGGGTAGGTAAATTTCATATATCTAATTTTAGGCAATAAATTGATACTTGTCAAAGAAATTATTTGTGTTATAATACACTCATGGAGAAAGCAAACGAAGCGCAAGCTAGTAGTAAAAGAAATGCCTCGGGTTTTATTGTGTTGCCTAATGGGGTTTGTGGTACGGTTGCGATGGGTCATGACAAAAAAGTGGTTGCTGGTCAAGATTTATCATTCCGTATGCATAAAGCAATCCAAACCGATTTGGCAAACAAAGATTTACTGATTCAAGATCAAGGACGCTGCATGTTGAACTTGGGTCAAATTAAAATCGAAGGTGTGCAGGCGCAAAACCAAATTGCAGAAAACCAAGAAATTCATGCTGAACGACGTCAAAGTAAATAATTCTTGCTTTTATTATTACATTGACAATCATTTTAAAAAATTATAAAATGTTTAATCTATAACATTAGAGAAGGGAGAAACTATGCCTACGATTAACCAGTTAATCAAAAATGGACGTAAAAAGTCCGCCAGCAAAAGCAAGGCTCCAATTTTGGAACAAAACCCACAAAAACGTGGTACTTGCTTGCAGGTAAAAACGACCACACCAAAAAAACCAAACTCTGCGTTGCGTAAAGTTGCACGTGTACGTTTGTCAAACAAGCAAGAAGGTACTTGCTACATCGGTGGTGAAGGTCACAACTTACAAGAACACAGCGTCGTATTAGTACGTGGTGGTAAAGTTAAAGACTTGCCAGGTGTCCGTTATCACATCGTTCGTGGTGCGTTGGACTGCGCTGGTGTTGCAAAACGTAATCAAAGCCGTTCTAAATACGGTGCCAAGAGGGGGAAGAAATAATGCCAAGACGTAGTGGAATTACACCAAGACAAGTTTTACCAGATCCAATTTACAAATCTACTGTGGTTACTAAATTAATTAACCAAGTCATGTTGGACGGTAAAAAAGGAATTGCACAAGGTATCGTTTACAATGCTTTGGAAGGTTTACAAAAGAAAACTAACGTTGAACCGATGACCGCATTTAATCAAGCAATGGAAAACGTAATGCCGGTTTTAGAAACTAAGGCTCGTCGTGTGGGTGGTAGCAACTACCAAGTTCCATGTGAAGTACGTCCGGCTCGTCGTCAAACCTTAGCGATTCGTTGGTTGGTTGACGCTGCCCGTAAACGTAGCGAACGTGGTATGGAAGCTTGCTTAACAGCAGAATTATTTGATGCTTATAACCAAACCGGTGGCGCTTTCAAAAAGAAAGAAGAAATGCACCGTATGGCAGAAGCAAACAAAGCTTTCGCACATTATAAATGGTAAGCAAATCGAGTTTGCACGTCGGTCAATAAAACCGACGTTTTTAACTATATAAAAACATTTTAGAAGGGGAAAAATTGAAATTATGGCAAGAACGACTGAATTAAAAGACTATCGTAATATTGGGATTATGGCGCACATCGATGCTGGTAAAACCACTACGACCGAACGTATCCTTTATTACACTGGTAACACTCATAAGATAGGAGAAGTGCACGACGGTGCGGCAACCACTGACTGGATGGTACAGGAACAAGAACGTGGTATTACTATTACTTCGGCTTGTGTTACTGTTTCATGGAAAAATCACCGTATTAACGTTATCGACACTCCCGGTCACGTTGACTTCACCGTGGAAGTTGAACGTAGTTTGAAAGTATTGGACGGTAGTGTGGCTGTGTTCTGTGCACGTGCTGGTGTTCAACCACAAAGTGAAAAGGTTTGGAGCCAAGCCAACAAGTACAAAGTTCCCCGTATTGCTTATATTAATAAAATGGACCGTGATGATGCGAACTTCTTACGTGCGGTGCAAACTATGCGTGATCGTTTGAAAGCTAATCCGGTTCCGGTTCAATTGCCAATCGGTTCGGCAAAAGACTTCCGTGGTATTATTGATTTAATCACCATGAAAGCCATTATTTACACCAACGACTTGGGAACCAATATGTTGGAAGAAGAAATTCCGGCTGACTTATTAGACGAAGCAAAAAAATTGCGTGCTAATATGATTGAAGCAGTGGCGGAAACAGATGATGCTTTGATGGAAAAATTCTTTGCTGGTGAAGAATTTACCGAAGAAGAAATCCGTGCTGGTTTACGTAAAGGTACAGTTACCTTGAAATTTACTCCAGTATTGTGTGGTTCATCTTTCAAAAACAAAGGTGTTCAATTATTGTTGGATGCGATTGTTGACTACTTGCCAAGCCCAATTGATGTTCCAGCAATTAAAGGTACAACCATGGACGGCGAAACCGAAATCGAACGTAAGAGCAGTGATGATGAACCATTTGCTGGTTTGGCTTTTAAAGTGGCAACTGACCCATTTGTTGGTAGTTTGTGTTTCTTCCGTGTTTACAGTGGTAAATTAACGGCTGGTAGTTATGTTTATAACAGTACCAAAGATAAAAAAGAACGTGTTGGTCGTATCGTGCAGATGCACGCTAACCAACGTAGAGAAATTGACGAATTGGTTGCCGGTGATATCGGGGCTATCGTTGGTTTGAAAGATACAACGACTGGTGATACTTTGTGTGATGAAAAGAATCCAGTATTGTTGGAAAGTATGAACTTTGCTGAACCGGTTATTCAAAATGCAATTGAACCGGCTAACAAACAAATGCAAGATAAGATGGTTGCGGCTTTGGTTAAATTGTCACAAGAAGACCCAACTTTCAAAACCTTTACGGATCCAGAAACCGCACAAACTATTATTGCGGGTATGGGTGAATTGCACTTGGATATTATGGTTGACCGTTTACGTCGTGAATTCAAAGTTGATGTTAACGTAGGTAAACCACAAGTTGCTTACCGTGAAACCATTCGCAAACGTGTTGAAGTTGAAGGTAAATACATTAAGCAATCGGGTGGTCATGGTCAATATGGTCACTGTAAAATCATTATGGAACCATTGGAAAGTGGTAAGGGTTATGTCTTCGAAGATAAAACTGTTGGTGGAAGTATTCCAAAAGAATATATCCCAGCGATTAACAAAGGTATTGAAGAAGCAAAACGTTCTGGTGTGTTAGCGGGTTACGAAACTGTGGACTTCAAGGTTACTGTTTACGATGGTTCTTACCACGATGTCGATAGTTCGGAAATGGCGTTTAAGGCTGCTGGTTCAATCGCTTTCAAAGATGGTGCTCGTGCAGCGAATGCAGTATTGTTGGAACCAATCATGAAGATGGTTATCGAAACCCCAGAAGAATACTTGGGTGACGTTATGGGTAACATTTCTTCACGTCGTGGTCAAATGCAAGGTATGGACAGCCGTCAAGGTATCCAAGTTATCAATGCAATGGTACCGTTGTCTGAATTGTTCGGTTATGCAACAGACTTGCGTTCATTGACTCAAGGTCGTGGTACGTTCGATATGGTCTTTGACCACTACGACGAAGTACCAAAGAGCGTTGCAGAAAAAATTATTGGCGAACGTGCAAAAAAATAATTTGCGAAAATAAAGATAAAGAAGCTCGGCAAAATGTCGGGCTTTTTATTTGTAAATTATTATTTACAATAGAAGTGTGAATTTGGTAAAATACTTACAGAGATACTTGTTTATTTGTGGAGGCGTTATGAAAATTAAGATTAGAATTTGGACAATGAGTAAACAGTATTCAATTTTTGCCGATGACCAAACTAAGGAATTTACGATTGGTCTTCATAATATTAAAAAGGGCGTGGAAGATTTTGTTCGGGAAGCGATTCAAATTGTAAAAGACTGGCCGGACCGACTGGAAAATTTGGAGGTAATGGACGGAATTTCTTACAAAATTGCCTATGATAATGGTATGACCACGAGGGAGTTGGTTGGCATGAATCAAGTACCAAAAAATTTTGTTGAGTTGATGAGTTTAATCGAAAAGAAAGATCCAGATACTGCGGAAGATGCTGTTAGAGAAGAGCAGGAGCGCAAGTTCTTCAAGTATTTAAAGTCTTTGGAAATTAATTGGAGATGAGTATGACTAGAGAAAAAATTTTGGAACGGTATTCTTCAGAGAGAATTGCTAAGGTTATTAATATCTGTGATAACATTTTTTACGGTTTTTATTATGCTACTGGTGTGTTAGAAACTAGCGAAGCCATTAAGGACAATATTAAAAAGAAAGTTTCTGAGACTTTTATCGACTTCTGGGGCGAAACTCATGCTGAAAAAATTAGCACAAGAATTGAAGAAACAAACATAAATTTTGTTTATCAAACTCTTGGGGCAAGAAATTCGATTGAGAAATGTTTATCTGAATTGAAGGTAAACAGTTTTTATCAAGAGCATGGAACTTATTATCAGAATTTCGAAGCTTTTGAATATACATCTTCGATGTTAAGTATGTTTGATTGTGGTTTGCATGAATTACTTTTAGATGATCGTACTGCTTATTATCCAAATGAATGTTTACAGGCTTTAGGTGTAAAAAAAGAGGATGTGTTAAACAATCAAAATTTTGCGAAAGAAATTACTGATAAAATTCTTGATATCAATCAAAAATGGAAAGACGCCCGTTATAGTGATAACGATGAAATTAATGATAAACTGAAGTTTTTAGAAGAATTTGTCGCAGACGTGAAAAAGGATTACGGGCATTATACGGAATCTGAACGGTGGGAACATGATCCAATCGTAAAAACGATGGACTCATATGCTAGAAATCTTTTTATGGATAAGTATAATAAACTTGAGGCCTTTTACGATTCAGAAAAAAAGAGCGTATATTTTGGCATTATGCCGTCAGATGAGGTGGTATTACATGAATTCATTCATGCTGTAGATCAAGTGGGATTCGAAAAAGGACGTTGTAAAAAGGGTAAAACTCTTTATTCAAAAGTTTTTCAAGAATATCAAATCTTCAATGAAGTCGTGACAGATTATTTAGCAACTTTAATGTATCGAAAACTACAAAGTAATAACCAAGAAATTGTTAGTCAAAAAGATTTTATTTCTGGCTATAGTTTATTATTTGACGTAATGGAAAAGTTTATATTGTCGTATTTACCTGAACTAAAAGAAACAAGGTTAAGAGAATTCCCAGCAGAAGAGTTCATGCGAGTAATTGGTGAAAAACAATTTGAAGAAATTGCTTTGCTATGTAACGAAATTATTGCTTGCAATCATGATAAATGTATTATGGAGTATGCGCAAGAGACAGGTACTAATGTTGAAAAAGTTATTAAAGATAAAAATGAGACTTTATATGGTGGTCCTGTTGTTTTGCTAAGTGAAGTCATTAACAGTGAAGAACAAGCTAATCGGCAATTAACAAGAGTATTAAAGAAAACTTTATTAAGACAACCATTAACTAAAGTGATTGGAATGTTAATTAGTGGTCAAGGACGTGTTTGGGCACAAAAATTAAATGGAAAAGCACAGCCACATTTGCATAAAATGGCACAAAAATTATTTGCTCTTACAGACACGATTGAAGATTTAATTAAGAGGCACGTAGTTAATAGTTTGAAGCCGCCAATTCAAAAAGTAGATTTGAATATTTCACGTTAATTATGAAAATTCATTTCAGTATATTATAGTGGGGTATTTACTTGGCTTGGTTGGTGTGGTATTATAGTAGTGAAAAATTATTTTAATATATTGGATTGAAAAGAGGTGGCTGTGGAAAAAAAGCAGGTTTTGAGAGTATATGGAAAAAAAGATATACAACGTGCAATTTTGCTTTGCGATAATCTTTTTTATAATAATTATTTAGAAAACGGGGTCTTGGAAACGAGAGAAGAAATTCAAAACCGTATGAAAGCAAAATTGACGGATATTTTTATACAATTTTGGGGATTTAATCATAAAGAAAAATTAACCCAAAAAATTGCAAATACTCGGATAAATTTTGTTTACCAAACGGATGGATTGGCAAATTCGGCTTATGACTTTTTGTTGCAAGAGAAAATCAAACGTTTCAACGAAAAGTATCAAAGTAAATTTCAATGTCTCGTTTTATATGAACATATTGCTAAGAAATTTGCTAACCCTTTTCTGAGTTTATTTAATAAGAATGGCAAAAAGTTGCAAGCGATGTTGGATGTGGAAGAGGCACCATTAGATTTAGTGGCTTGTTTGGAAGAATTGAATATAGCTAGTAAAGACATTATTAATGATGAAGAATTGGCAAATTTGGCGGTTAACCAAATTAAGGATTTAGGTAAAAAATTTAAAAAATTGCCGTACAGCGAGAATCAAACAATTAACAAAAACCTAAAATTTCTGGATAAATTTGTTGCAAAATTCAAAAAACAAGTAAAGAAAGCATGTCGGCGTTATTGTTTGGATTTTTATGATTCATTGTATAAAAATTCCTTCGGAACCGAATTTGATCCGCTTGTGATAATGCACGAGTATAATGAAGAGGCTATGTTGTTCTTTACTAACTCAGATACGTTAGGTTCTCGTAGTAAAGATTCTAGCAATGTTTATTTCGGAATTAATCCGGGTGAAACAACGGTGATTCATGAATTTGTTCACGAAGTTAGCAATACTGGCTTTGAAAAGTTGAATATGGATATTCCAGAAAATACTTACTCGGATGAAATCCGAAAATACGAAATGTTTAATGAAGTTATAACCGACTACATGACACTTTTGATTAAGCAAGAGAGAATTAAAAAAGATAAACCGCTAATTGCTTATGGTAGGGACAGGAATTCAATATATGTAATGTTATTTGAAATTATGGGGAAATTTTTGCACAGTTATCTTCCGGAATTAAAAGAGGTTATGTTGCGTGAAGATCCAGCACAAGAGTTTGCTCGGATTATTGGGAAGAAAAATTTTGAAAAGATTGCAAGGTTATCTAATGAAGTGTTGGCAGTAAAACATGATTTAAAGGTTTGTGAGATAAACACAGAAGACGGTTATACTTTGAATGATTTGTTGGCAGACAGTAATGAATTTTTCTTCGGGTCACTGGACTTTTTTGCTGGTACCATGGCAAATTTAGAACAAAAAGCCAGCAAGCAATTGACGAGAACTTTAAATTCCGCACTACGTAAGCAATCATTAGTCAAAAGGGTGGATATGTTTGTGCGTGACCAGAGCCGTAATTTAGCCGGTCAATGGGAACAAAAGGAAAAACCGGTCTATCAGAAATTATCTCGTTTAATGTGGAACGTCTCAGAAAAGTTCGATAGTTTAACAGAAAAGCACGCATTAAAGAAATTGAAAACTCCGGTTCAAAGTATTCAACGAAAAGAAACTGCGGAAACAAAAACGCAAGAATAATTTTATTGGCGAAAAATTTTTACAAAGTGCGGGTGGGTGTGTTACACTGTCAAGATGAAGGCAGAAAAGAAGGTTATTTTAACGGCAGACCGTCCCAGTGGTAATTTACATATTGGGCATTATGCGGGCAGTTTAGCGAATCGTGTGCGTTTGCAAGCCACGGGTGAATTTGAAATGTTTGTTATGATTGCGGATTTACAAGCGTTAACTGATCATGCACAAAATGTGGATAAGGTTACATCTTCCGTGGAAGAATTGATGCTGGATTATTTGGCAGTTGGTTTGGACCCGCAAAAGATTCATTTTGTTTTACAGAGTGCTTTACCGGCTTTGTATGAATTGCCGATGTTTTACATGAATTTGGTGACGCAATCTCGTTTGGAAAGAAATCCCACGGTGAAGAACGAAATTAAGACTAAGGGTTATCGTCGGGAAGTGCCGGTTGGTTTTGTTAATTATCCGATTTCACAAGCGGCGGATATCACGGCCTTTGGGGCTGCGGTTGTGCCGGTCGGGGCTGACCAAGCGCCAATGTTGGAGCAGACTCGGGAAATTGTGGCGACGTTTAACCGCTTGTATGGTGAGACTTTGGTTTTGCCGGAAGCCTTAATTCCGGAACAGGCTCGTGGACGTTTAGTGGGTATTGACGGGGCTGGTAAAATGAGTAAGAGTTTAGGGAACTGTATTTACATTAAGGATAGTGCGGAGGAATTACAACGCAAGGTTTATCAAATGTACACCGACCCGCAACATATCAAAGTAAGCGACCCGGGAAAAGTGGAAGGCAACGTTGTGTTTATGTATTTAGATGCGTTCTATCCAGATAAAAAACATTTAGCCGAATTAAAGGCACAGTACCGTCAAGGTGGC
>JAFUJE010000032.1 GCA_017473795.1 Clostridia bacterium | reverse complement strand
TGGATTTTTGGATATGTTACTATGATTATATGAAAAAACGTAATCTTATTCCATTTAACAAAAATGCATTAAAAGCAGTTGCGATTGCCACAGCAATGGGCACGGTTGGTGGCCATATAATTAGTAACCAAATCAAACAAACAAAACAAAAAGTTGATGATGACAAGAAAGAATTAATTCAAGACCAAACAAACCAAAATAAGGGTCGAAACATGGCTATCACCGGCAATGCCTTTAACCAAATGAAAAATAATGATATTTTGAAAAAGTATCCCCGCCTTGCGATTATTTATCATACCGACGGTAAAATTGCGCTCATGGTTGATCGTGAATATTTATTATTGGAAGATGCGATGAAAAAATATCCAGACGTAACCGAAATTTTGCGTGAATACATTGATCCAGCATGTATAAACCCCAAACGAATGACAATACGAATAATAGTTGACGACACACACACTGCCAAACCAGAAAATAATTTAGAACGCTAACAAAAAAACACCTTAACTTTTTGCGGTTAGGGTGTTTTTCTTGTTACTTATTTTGCCACGATGAAGTTGACTAATTTGTTTTTAACGTAAATTGTCTTTTTGATGTCGGTTGGTAAGTTCTTAACTTGGTCACGGCATTTTTCCACCACGGTGGCTTCGTCGTCGGCAGTGTTAATGGTTAAACGTCCGACGATTTTCGCATTGACTTGCACCACGATTTCCACGGTGTCTTGGACTAAAGCAGATTGGTCAACGGTCGGCCAAGTTGCGTCTTTAATTGCCGGCCATAATTCTTCCGTAATGTGTGGTGCGAACGGATTTAACAAAGTTAACAAAGTTTGGAATTCGTAACGGTTAATCGTACCTTGTTTTTCAATCGCATTCATCAAAATCATAATCTGAGATACTGCTGTATTGTATTTCATGGATTCCATGTCGGCAGTAATTTTTTGGATTGAATAGTTGAACAAGTACTTCAGTGCCGGGCTGTAATCATTGCCGTCTACGACTTTGTCTTGCAAAGCCCAGACACGTTGCAACAAGCGGTGACAGGCTTTAACTCCGTCGTTGCTCCAAACCGCCACTTCTTGATAGTCACCAATAAAGAGTACCCATAAACGCAAAGCATCGGTACCGTATTGGTCAGCCACGTCACGTGGGTCCACGGTGTTTCCCAAACTCTTACTCATTTTCACGCCACCTTCGCCCAGAATAATACCTTGAGAAATACGGGCTTGGCAGAATTCATTCACCGGGAATAAGCCTTGGTCGTACAAGAACTTCGTCCAGAAACGTGAATACAGCAAGTGACGGGTCGTGTGTTCGTTACCGCCGTTGTATAAAGTAATCGGCAACCACGCTTTCATTTTTTCCGGGTCGGCAAATGCCTTATCGTTGTGTGGGTCGCAATAGCGAATAAAGTACCAGCAACTGCCTGCCCAACCGGGCATAGTGTCCGTTTCCCTTTTAGCGTTGGCACCACAGGTTGGACATTTTACGTTGACCCAGTCGGTAATCTTAGCTAACGGACTTTGACCGTCGGTCGTGGCTTCGTAACTTTGTGTTTCGGGCAGTAAGACCGGCAAGTCTTTTTCCGGTACAGGGACCATACCGCAATGTGGACAATGAATAATCGGAATCGGTTCACCCCAATAACGTTGACGAGCAAACACCCAGTCGTGCATTTTATAGTTCTTGGTTTCCCGAGCCACACCTTGCTCCACTAACCATTTGGTCAGATTTACTTTGGCTTCCTGCACCGTTTGACCGTCAAATTGTGCCGAGTTTAATAAAGTCGCATTTTGTGCTAGGTAGGTTTGTTTTTCTAAAGCACAACCGTCAAGCGTGCCGTTAATGACTTGAATCATGGGAATATTGTGTTTTTGTGCAAATTCATAGTCACGTTGGTCGTGGGTCGGAACAGCCATAACTGCACCGGTACCATAGTTGCACAAAACAAAATCGGCGATGTAAACAGGTACTTCACGGCCGTTCACCGGATTAATGGCGGTAATGCCCTCTAAGCAACAACCGGTTTTATCTTTAACTAATTGAGAACGTTCAAATTCACTTTTGCGGGAGGCTTGTTGACAATATTTTTGTACTTCGTCCCAATTTTTAATTTGTGGTTGTAAAGTTTTTAACAAAGGGTGTTCGGGTGCCAAAACCACAAAAGTACACCCGAAAATAGTTTCAATACAAGTGGTAAAGATTTTGATGGCGCCACCCTGCTTAATTTGGAAATCGACCTCGACACCGTAACTGCGTCCCACGTAGTTAACTTGGCTGGCTTTGATGTGGGGTAAGTAATCGGTTTCGGCTAAGTCATCAATCAAGCGGTCAGCGTAAGCGGTCATTTTCATCATCCATTGCGGAATTGTCTTCTGCTCGGTTTCCGCATGACATTGACAGCAAGTGCCATTTTCCACTTCTTCGTTGGCAAGAATTCCGCAATTAGGACAGAAATTGACATTGGCGGTGCCTTTGTAAGCAATGCCCTTTTTAAAAAACTGTAAGAATTGCCATTGCGTCCATTTGTAATATTCTGGGTCACAAGTTTTAATGAAACGGGACCAATCTATTGACAAGCCGACACGGGATAATTGTTCACGGAACGTGGCAGTATTACGAGCCACGACTTGTTGTGGTGGAATGTGTTCACGAATAGCGGTACGTTCGGCTTCTAAACCGAAAGCGTCGATACCCATTGGAAACAAAACATTCTTGCCTTGCAAACGCAAACGACGAGCCAAAGCGTCCAAAGCGGTATAACTGCGCATATGACCAATGTGCAAGCCTTTACCGCTGGGATACGGGAACTCAATTAAAATGTAAGCATTTTCTTTACCGTCGACTTTATCTTTGGTGACAAAGCGTTGGTCTTCTGCCCAAACAGATTGCCATTTTTTTTCTATTTCCCGAAATTCATAGGGTTTCATTATTCTGCGTAGCCTTCTTCGTCTTCTTCTTGTGGTTCAGCCACAGCCACAGCCACAATCTTAGCACCTTCACCAACACGCATAATGCGGACGCCTTGTGTGTCACGACTGATTTTGGAAATGTAACTAGCTTTGGTACGAATCATGGTACCGTTATCACCAATTAACATAATATCTTGTTCGGCACGTACCTGTTTCAAGTTAACCAATGGTCCAGTTTTTTCGTTGAACACACCGGCTTTAATACCCTTACCCGCACGTGATTGCAAGCGGTAGTCATCTGGGTCGCTACGTTTACCGTAACCGTTTGCCGAAACCGTTAAGATTTCACAGCCTGGTTCGATAACACTCATATCCACGATAGATTCGGTTTCACGTTCGATGTTCATACTCTTAACACCGGCAGCACCACGTCCCATGGGGCGTACGTCTTCTTCACTGAAGCGGATACATTTACCCGAACTGGACGCCATAATAATTTCGTCAGCACCGGTCGTATGTGCAGCAGCAATCAAGTGGTCACCGTCGTTCAAGCCAATCGCAATTTTGCCGTTACGGGCAATACGAGCAAATTCACTACACTTGGTTTTCTTAATCATGCCGTATTTTGTTGCCAACATAATGTGTCCGATTTCGTAGTCTTCCATCGGAATAACGGCAGCCACAGATTCTTCGTTAGCCAGTTGTAACAAGTTGACAATCGCACGGCCTTTAGAGCCTTTGGTGGCTTCCGGAACTTCAAACGCTTTAATGCGGTAAACCTTACCCAAATTAGTAAAGAATAGTAGGTCATGGTGGGTATTGGTAACAAACATACGTTCCACAAAGTCTTCTTCCTTGGTAGTATGAGTGTTAGAACCTTTACCGCCACGACGTTGGGCTTTGTATTCGGTCAACGGTAAGCGTTTAATATAACCACAGTGCGTCATCGAAACGGCTACGTCTTCTTTTTCAATCAAGTCAGCAATGTCAATATCGCCGTAGTCGGTAGTCAATTCGGTAACACGTTCAACACCGTATTTTTCTTTGATTTCCAACAATTCTTTTTTAATCAAAGCCAACAATTTTGGCTGACTAGCGATAATAGATTTCAATTCGATAATCAAAGCACGTAATTCTTCCAATTCGGCTTTTAATTTTTCAACTTCCAAACTGGTTAAACGTTGTAAACGCATTTCCAAAATCGCATTGGCTTGACGGTCGGTTAAGATGAAACGTTTCATCAATTTAGCCGCAGCATCAATTTTATCTTTGGACGCTTTAATAATCGCCACGACTTCATCGATGTTGGCTAAGGCTTTAACCAAACCTTCCAAAATGTGCGCACGTTCTTCGGCTTTTTCCAAATCGAATTTAGTACGACGCAAAACAACT
>JAFUJE010000003.1 GCA_017473795.1 Clostridia bacterium | reverse complement strand
TTCGAACTGACGACCTACTGATTACAAGTCAGTTGCTCTCCCAACTGATCCACGGAAGCATGTAACACATTATGCGTTACTTAAAAGAAAAAGTCAACAATTCAATGCAAATTATTTTTGTTCGGCTTTTTCGGCTTCGGCTTTGCGTTGATGATAATTTTTATAGCCAACACGTTGATTATCTGCACCGTCCCATTTACGAGCACCGGTAACCAAGATTCCTAAGAAAATTGCAGCTGCAACAATAATTGCAATTACGGGTACCACGATATTATTTGGAATAATCAATTCGGAGGTCATACACAACAATGCCACAATCAAGCAAACAGCACCAAGCAAGATATTAAATTTACGACTAATAACGCCTTTGCTGCCCATAAAAATACCGTCTAGGATAAACTTAGCACCAACTACCCCAGCAAAGATGGTTGCCGCCCAAGCCAACGAATACCAACCAAATATATCGGCTGTAGCAGGAATTTCTTTAAGCAGCCACAAAACAAGAACCGCCAAAACACCTAAAATCATTAAGATACGTGAGAAAAATCTTTTATCCATACTGATATTATATAACTTTTACAAAAACATAGCAACCAATATCCCGAGCCCAACGGCTATCGCCCCCCTGGTTGCAAAGAAAGAAAAAATCTTCCAACCAGAGCGTGGAGTTTTACCATGAACTTTTCCAGTTTGTCCGTTAATCATCACGTTATAACGCTTGCCTTTATATTCTGTATGTCCGATATAAATTGGCAATAACGCATATTTATACATTACATTTGAGAATGTGATATCAGTATGTAAATCTTGCAAAGCGCAATTACCGTATTTTCCCTTAATTTTTTGACTAATAGCATCGCCTATCACTTGTTTTGCTTCTTCCCAAGTTTGGGTTGGTTCTTTGGGCGCTTGAGCAACACCAAAGCCTGCCAAATACTCTTCTCTGAAGATTTGTCCTTGAGTAAAATCAAAAGGCTCGATAAATCTGAGTTCTTTATATTTAATCGCATCGTTGGCTACGATTAAAACATTGTTAAAAATATTTTCATCAATACCGTTAATCGGACGGCGGAAAGTTTGATTGTGTGTTATTTCTTGGTTTCCGACGACGCTTGTTGATGTGCGGGTGTGCTCAGCCATCGCAACATAGCGAGTAACTGTATGTGTATCAAAAGCATAAACTGGGAAATAAATTCCGTTGATTTCACGTTTTTCCGCCAAACTGAGAAAATCATCAGGAACAAAAAATTTCTTCGATAACCATTGATGTGCTTTCTTTTTAGCATCATCCGGACTAACATCAAAACCAATAATAGTATCTGGACGGACACCAGGCAATTCTTGGGTTTTGCTAACTGCCTTAGCACCACAATAATCGCATTTGACGACCAGATCATTCTTGGTTACAACACTTTTGGCTCCACATTGTTCGCAACAATAAACTGCTGTATCTTTTTGCCAAATTGGAGCTTTTGACAACAACTCTTGAAAGGATTTTTCCGTGCTATGAGTGTTATCTAGCATAGGAATTACGTTTCCACATTTTTTACAATTTAAAGTCTTATGATTAACATCAAAAACTAAAGTACCGTGGCAATTGGCACACTTCTGCGGTACATTTGTTATTTTCATCATAATTTATTTCCGCATTCGGCACAGAATTTAGCGCCTGCTTTAACCGCCGCACCACATTTTCCGCAAGAATTACGATTGCTTAGTTTTGTTCCGCAATCCGGACAGAATTTAGCCCCTGCCTTAACTGCCGCACCACATTGCGGACAGAACTTATTGTTTTCTGTTTTATCAGTTGTATTTGTTTCAGTCATTTGGGCAAACATTCTTCCCATATTGGCACCCATACCCATGCCCATACCAGCACCAAGCATAGAGCCTGCCATGCCAGGATTTTTAGCCGCTTCACGTAAAGCATCGGCTTGTGCCAAACGCATTTCTACATCTGTAGTTCCACGACGCATCATCATAGCCGTATTTTGGTCTAAGGCTTTTTCCAATTCTTCTGGTAATGATAAATTTTCAATTGTAAATTTAACCAACTCTAAACCAAGACTTTTAAAGTGTTCGCCCAAACTTTGTTTAACACGGTCACCTAATTCATCTAAGTTCGCAGCAAAATCTAACACAGATAAATTACTTTCACCAATTGCATCAGTGATTCCGGAGATTAATACGCTACGCAAATGGTCAGTAATATCTTGTGTAGCAAATGAATGGCCCGAACCTGATAATTCGGTTAAAAATACATAAGCATCACTGACACGGAAACTGTAAGTACCAAAACCACGCACACGTACCGCACCATATTCTTTATCACGAATCGTAATTGGATTAGGAGTTCCCCATTTTTGGTTGGTAAATTGCTTAGTTGAAACAAAATAAATATCACTACGGAATGGATTTTGGAAACCGTATTTCCATGACATTAATTTTGTAATTACAGGAATACTTTTTGTGTCTAACTTATAATATCCCGGCAAGAAAACGTCAGCCATTTTACCTTGCGTCGCAAAAACCACATTTTGACCATCACGCACCGTCAAAACTGAACCCTTCGAGACGTAATCATCTTTCATATCAAAACGATGAACAATCGTATTATTTGAGTTATCTTTCCATTCAATATTTTTTAATAAAGCCATTTTTGCCCTCCACTGTTAATAATTTAAAGATAACACTATTCCTAGATTCAAGCAATAAATTTTCAATCACAACGATATAAATAGTTATGGGCGTAATTTGTGAC
>JAFUJE010000031.1 GCA_017473795.1 Clostridia bacterium | reverse complement strand
GTAAAGTGTAATTGATCCCATTGTATCTTTGTATAAAATTTCACACAACTTAATAGCAACTTCATTTGGATTTTTACCTTTGGCAATAATTGCTTTTTCATCTAAGCCAATTGTATCGCCTTTTTTAATGTCCAAATTATCCATTTTAGTATCACGCACTGCGTAAGTAACCGATGCAGATACTACATTTTCCATTGTTTGTAAGAAAGTTTCTGTATTTTCGTCTACGCTAGATTCAGGCGAGAACGCAATTGCCGCCGAAATACCTTCACAAACACTTTTGGTAGGAATAATAACAATGTTTTTCTTTGTTAACGATTGTGCGTTCATTGCCGCCAAAGTAATATTTTTATTGTTTGGGAAAACAAAAACGGTTTTAGCATGAACACGATCACAAGCCGTAGCAATTTCTTCCGCACTTGGATTGCTGGTTTGACCACCTTTAATGACGAAATCAACACCCAAATCACGTAATAAACTACAAATACCTTCACCCGTAGCCACTTGCACCATACCTTGTTCTTTATCTGGGATATTACGATTATTACGTAATTCACGGTTCTGTTCTAACATGTTTTCAATCTTAATTTTGGTAATTTCACCTAATTCCAAAGCTGCACCTAAGGCTAAATTTGGTGTATTTGTATGCACATGGACTTTAACCATAGTCAAATCGCCAACACAAATAACACTGTCACCCAATTCCATTAAGCGAACACGGAATTTATCGATACTTGCCATCGTTGTCGTCTTTTTAATATTCACAACGAAGAATTCAGTACAATAAGCGAATTCAATTTCACTAATATCTTCAATTTCAGCTACTTCGTCAGCTGTTGAACGAAAAACCATAGTATCATTTTCATTTTTTAATTCTTTAATTTCCAAATTACCTTCCAAGGTAGCCAACAAGCCCATGAAAATAGTAATTATACCACGTCCACCAGAGTCAACAACACCAGCTTTCTTTAATACAGGTAGCATATCTGGAGTTTTCGCCAAAATAACTTCACCAGCATCAATAACTTTTTGTAAAAATTCAACAAAATCAGTTGTGTTACGAGCAAATTTTTCGGCTTCTTCCGCCATAACACGGATAACAGTCAAAATTGTACCTTCTTTCGGCAAAGTAACAGCTGCATAAGCAGTTTTAGCACCTTCAGTCATCGCCGCAGCAAAAACTTTGGTATTAATTTTACCATTACTGTTGTTTTTACCAAAAACTGACATCATACCTTTTAAAATCTGACTGGTAATAACACCACTGTTACCACGAGCACCTTTCAAAGCACCACGAGCAATACCTTCTGTTAACTCAATCAAATTACTGCTACCAACATTTTCAACTTCGGTTACAGCTGAACGCAAAGTTAAACTCATATTCAAACCCGTATCACCATCTGGTACTGGGAAAACATTCATACTATTAATGTATTCTTTGTTTTTATCCAATAAATTGTATGCACCGAGGAACATACGCTTCAACATTCCACCTGAAATCGTTAAGATTGGTGTTTTTGCATTTGCATCAGCACTCTTTTTTACCGACTGAGTTGATACTTTTTTAGTGGACTTTGTTGCACTACTTGTTTTCGTTGTTGTTTTTTTTACTGTTGTTTTACCCATTTTAATTTCCTTTCCTATTATTTACGGATACCCATGACACGAATATCGACGAACAAAACTTCCATACCGGTGAAATTTTCAACATTGTACTTAATTGTATTGCGTACAGAATTAATTATCTCATCTACGGGCATCCCAAAGCAAATAATCAAGTCAATATAGATACCGACCTTGTTTTTTCCAGCCCAAACACGAACCCCGTTACGCAAACGGATTTCACTGGCTGCATTACGTACAATACGTTTACGACCAACACCCCAAATTCCATAACATTCTAAAGCTGCGATACCCGCAATAGTGCGAATAGCCTCACGAGAAATAGCGATGTTACCATACAAATTTGAAGTGCCAATTGCCATTAAAAATTACCCAACTTTATTTAAAGTTTTTTTACATTTGGTACAAACTTTTAAAGTTACTTTGCCACCATCATCAAAAGTAATTGTTTCCTTTTGTAAGTTAGGAATACTTTTTTTTGGTGCCTTGCGGTTACTGTGAGAAACAGTATTACCTGCTAATTTATCTTTACCACATAAATCACAAACTCTGCTCATACGGGCATTATATCACATCAATTTTAAACACGCAACAACCTATTTATACCTTTTTCTAAATCGCCGCTTTCGTAGCATTTTTTGGCATAAGTACCCACCACAACGATATTTGCCCCGGCTTTTTTTGCCAAATTTACGTTATTTTCGTTGATTCCACCATCAATTATTATCTCGGCATGCGGGTTTAATTGACGCACTTGCTCAATTAATGAGAGAGCCGATTCTTGAAAAACTTGCCCAGACTTACCACATTT
>JAFUJE010000030.1 GCA_017473795.1 Clostridia bacterium | reverse complement strand
TGGACGCACCATTTACAAACTTGTCACCTGACCGAGCAAAAGATTTACGTGTTTTATTAAAGAAAATTAGCAACGAATTAAAAACTTCAATTTTAGTAACCGCATCTAAAATGTCTGAAGTTGAAGAATTTTGTGATACGATTGCTATTATTGATGACGGCATGATTATTAACTTAGAAACATATAACGATATGATTGCTCGTGAATTTGATCATGCTAAATTAGGGGTCACTGTGGCCGAACCAAATTATGCAGCAAAAGTTATTGAAGACGCTTTTAAAGTTCCTGCACGCTTATGCGGTGACCAAGTTATTGTAAATTTACCACCTGACCACGCTCAACAGGTTATTAGTGAGTTAAATAGAGCTCAGGTAACCGTTATCAGTGTTCAACGAGTCTTACGCTCTCTTGACCACCAGTATTGGGAATTAATCAACAACCGGAAGAAATATTATTAATCTTGCAACCACGTTGCTTGATCACGCCAACCTTCACGAACAAGAACATAAGTGTGCAGCATAACATGTTGCCCTAATAACTTTTCTAACTTTTGACGAGCTTTCATTCCAATTGAGCGGATTAAAGCACCACGTTTTCCAATGATAATTTTTTTATGATTTGGTTTATCACAAATGATATCGGCGTCAATTACTGTAGTCCGTTGCTCTGTTTCATATTTAGTGATAACTACTTTTATCCCGGTTGGAATTTCATCATGTAGTTGATTAATAATTGCTTCACGAATAATTTCAGTTGCCATAGTGCGTTCACTACTATCGGTATACATTGTATCATCGTAAATCGCTACACCTACTGGCAAATATTTTTCTAAACACTCAATTAAAGTTTTTAAACCGATATTTTTATGTGCTGAAATCGGAATAAATTCTTTTACAAAGGAATAATCTTTTAATTGATCCAAAACTTGAAAAAGTTTGGCTGGCGTAGTACTATCTGTTTTAGATATAACGACAATTACTGGCACACCAAAATCTTCATAGTTGGCTAGTTTAGTTAAAGTTTTATTACTTATGCGGTTTACATCTAAAACAAAGCAAATCACATCTGCTGTTTTAACCGCGCCAGAAATCATGCGGTTCATTTTTTGTTCTAAAAGATTGGTTGCTTTCTGCATACCCGGAGTATCAATAAAAATAATTTGTGCTTGTTCTGTATTCAAAATTCCACGAATCGCATCACGAGTTGTTCCAGCAACAGGGGCCGTAATTGCAACTTGACAGCCAACCAAAGCATTAATTAAAGAACTTTTTCCAGCGTTAGGCTCCCCTAACAATGCCACTGTTCCACATTTATGAATTTTACTCATGCGTTCTGATCTCCATCATTAACCACCGGAGGAAATAAATAAATTGCACTTAAACTGTCAATTACTTCATATGTTTGGTCGTTAGCAACAATAATTTTTATGTCTCCATTAAACTCACACAAATATTGGCGAGTTGTAGCATTAGGATAAACCAAATGATTTTTAGAATAAAAACACATTGCGAGTATTTGATTGTAACCTTCGCTGATTGCCTTGGCAATAGCTGTATCCCCCGCACCAAATGATGGAGCTGAATAATCCCCTGTCTCAATATTACAACCACCAAAAGTAATATTGTCACTACACAACAACGCAGCCCCTACCGCTACGCCTGAATAGGGACAATAAGCGTTATCAGCATAGGTTTTTGCCGTATCGATTAACTGAGCGATAATCTCTTTACTTAACATGAAATCCATTAAGATAATAATGCCATAATTTTACGTTGTAGTCCAAGCATTTTTACTTCATCTTCACTTTCAATGTGATCATAACCAAACAAATGCAATGTGCCGTGGACTTGCAAAAAAGCAATTTCTTCCGCTAAACTGTGACCAATTTCTTTTGCTTGTCTTTTTGCTACTTTTCGACAAATGATTACATCACCCATAAAGCGACGATTTGTTTCTGGATTAGTATCTCCATCAGGGAAAGACAAAACATCAGTCGCCTTGTCAACTTGACGGAATTTTAAATTTAATTTATGAATTTCTTTCGCTGAAACAAAAGCATAATTCACTTCAACCGAATTAGGATCAACCCCTAAAACTTGACACACAGCATTTAGTACTTCCATAAGATTAATGTATTATAACTTAGATTAACCAACTTACCAACCGACTAATTTGGTCACCATTTTTGAAAGCTACTTCACCGGTCACAACAACACTATCTGGGTAAACATTAGCAACTAGTAAATCCCCTTTTTTCACAACATCGCCAGCTGTGACCATTGCTGTGCCACTATACGTTATAATTTCTTTAATTACACCATCATATTGGGCGTAGAAATTGGTTTTCTTTTTTTCTTCTTGATTAGTTACAGCCACCAAGTTAACAACCAATGTATTTCCGCTAACTTTCACATTAGCATGGGCAATTTCCTGAAAGTTTTGCAATATATCTGTTGCTAAATTGAATTCATTAAGTTTATTTTTCCACATAAATTTTTCGATTCCTAACTCATCCAAACGCTTATAGACCGCAGTCGTCAAATCGGAATTATTACATTGCACTTTGATTGCATAAATTTTCATATCGGCAATAAAAAACACAATCAAGGCAGTAATTACAGAAGCAACTAAAACTAAATGGTTAAGTAAAAAATTAACGCCACGAAAAAGATTATAGTTTTCTTGAGTCTCATATTCAAAGTTATTAAGTAGTTTTTTTATGGCGGCAGCATGAACTAAGGCTACGTTAAAACTAATTAAATCACCTTTAACACGTACGTTAGTAATCTTGAAACTACGCAATTTATTTAAACAAGCCTGCGGCAAACCCTGTACTTTAAACTCCAGTTGACCTGTTAAAAAATTTTTAATGGCTGACATTAGTCAGTACTCCATTAATCTTACCCACGATAATCATTTCATTTTCGTCAAAACGCTTGATGATTAAATTTCGACCACTGACTTCAATTAATCCTCCTTTGACACGAACAACAATATTATCTACAGCAAAATTTATTAGAGACATAACCCCGCCTAATAAAACACTGCAATCTTGGTTTTGATGAACAAAAAAATCTTTCACAACTATGTATAATTACTTTTTATCGTCAATATTACTTAAAGCCATGATCCTTTTATAATCGTCAATGGTAAAAGACATCGGCTTATCCTCTTCATCAGCATTTATTTCGTCTGTTCCAAAATTAAAGCCTTGGTAATTTTTTCCTTTTATGTATTTTGAAATATTACCTTCTTTGTGTATATGGTTTTCAATTTTTAAGCGTGCCGATTTATCATTGTCGTTTTTTTTAATTATCTCATTTAAATCGTCGGCTAATTGACTGTTATAAATTTTCATAGCAGGTATCGTTTTTGGAGTTTCAACTGGCGCTGGTGCCGGTTCTACTTTTTCGGTTGTTTTTTTAGGCTCTGGCTTTTTTTCTACGGGTTTCTTTGATCCACTATTTTTAATTAAACGGTCTAGAATTGCAAAGAACGCTATCACAACAAGAAGTACAATAAACGCAATCAGAAGTAAACCACTTGAATTTCTCATAACACAACCCTTTTACTGCAACTTTGTTTTCTTTTTAGGTGGATTTAGTGACGGCGTTAACATATCAGAATCAGCGTTCCCACTAAGCGCTTTACGCATTAAGGTATCACTCTTTAAATTCTCCATCTGCATATATTCTTTTATGTTAACGTTTCCATACTTTAAAGCTCCAGCCAAAGCTCTTGGGACTTCGGATTCCGCAGCTACCACACGTG
>JAFUJE010000029.1 GCA_017473795.1 Clostridia bacterium | reverse complement strand
TTTTTCATCAACTTCGAGTGTAGAATTCAATAACTTTTGTGATGGTAGTGTCACAGTAGAAGAAGACGGTAGTGATTTATCATTAAGTAATTTTGAATTAATGAATTATTTTAAACAATCTGCTGGATTAATGTATCATGCGGTGCAGCCGATTTTAAAATATGAAGTTGGTTTGACTGTTAATGGTATCAACCCTGACACAGGTGCTGAAGCAACGGATTATGAAATGCGTGTAGATGCTATTCATCAGTTTAGGACGTGGAAACATGATCAAACTACCAATGAACCGACATTAAGTGGTTATACAGGGTTGGATTATACTGTTACGTTCGTGGCAAATTCTCCTTCAGATTCAACGGCATATTGGACTAAAGTTAATGATTATGGTTATGAGGAAAAAATCACTGAATTAGAATCTGGTCGTACTTATCAAACAATATACCAAGTAGAGGATCCAATCTGCGAGGGGTATAAATTTGTTGGTTGGCAGATTGAAGGACTAGAAAATGAAACACCAGAGTGGAATGATTTTCTAGCACGTGGATTAATTAATGAGAAAGGTATATATCAATTCGGTAAGGAACAAATCACTGAATCCGGACGTCGTTTTCTTGCTGTTTGGGAGAGAAAATCATACACGGTTAAATTTATAGTTAGAGAAAAAGGTTCAGAAGATGTAGAATATGCTGATTATTCTAGTGAAGAAGTTTTTTATGGACATACAATTAAAGGCCCACAAGACACTCCTACTTCGGAGAAAGGCTATTCGTTTGTTGGGTGGTATTTAGAAGAAAATTTACCTGCAGAGGGAGAAGACGCTAATCCCAATAAACAGTGGATTATGGGTGGAAATAGTGATGATTTAATGCCGGGGCGTGATATTACTTTGTATACTGGATGGATTAATAACTTTACAGTATTGAGCAATTTTTTGGATAACGAAAATTACCAAACTTATTATGCAAAATATGATTTATATTTTACAGATGAAACTGGTATAGAGTTTTACGAGGCTTACACAGATGCTTTAAATGCACGCAAAGAAAATAACACAATGTATACTGAGTTTTTATTAGATAAATTAAGTAATGCTTTCGCTGGCTTGCAAATCGATCCAGAAAAAATGTTAGAAGTTCCTGCTTTTGATGAATCACAAATTGAGAATTCATGCCCATTTTTGTACGATTATGAAGTTCGTATGAGTTATGTAACTTTTAAGAAATCTGTTAGTGATTATGTTAAGTCTGATGGTTTTAATAATTTAGATATTAAAGCAAATATTGAAAATTACAATCATTTAATGGATTTATTCAATGATCTTAAAAACAATCCAAGTGAAAGTGTAGAACGCCTTGGTGGAATTAATTCTTTAAGTGTTCAGAATTTGATTAATGAATATTTCCGACTTCAAAATGAAAATGCTGAATTAAATACAACTTTATATAGTAGTGATTCTTTGGCAGACCTTGATGAGGCAAAAGCGAAAGCTGAAGAACTTTGGACAAGACAGACTGGTGCTGATTTTGCGGATGTAAAGTTGTACGTTAATGCATTTAAAGATGCTATGGCTAGTTTAAAACCTGCTGGGGCTGAAAATGAGGAAAGTGGCGATATTAATAAAGATGAAGAAAGCAGTACTATTAATTCTGCTCCTCAATTGCCAATACAACCAGTTTTGTTAGGTGTTATTATTGTCTCAATATTAGCAGCTGGTACATGTGGCTACATTGGTTTTGATATTGTATATAGTAAGCGTCGTATGGATCGAAAAGCTGAGTCTGAACGTGTAGAAAAAATATTTGAAGATGATGATAGTTAC
>JAFUJE010000028.1 GCA_017473795.1 Clostridia bacterium | reverse complement strand
TAGTTGGTAAGAAACAAAACCTAAAATAAAAACCGGGATACCAATTAAAACGTAAATAATAATTGTTGGCAGAGTGAAATCTTTATCGTGCCATTTAGTGGCTTTGCGAATCGCAATAATGTTTAAAAAGGTGGAAACAGTCATGGCAAGACCCATACCGAGTAAAACGGCATCAGCACCAATGACTGCGGGCATAAACCAAATTACCAGCAACAGTAGCACGGTTCCGATAGCGTAGTTACGAATTGTTAAATTTTCTAAATTCATCGCATTTAAGGTCGTGTTTGTAATTTGGGATAACGACATGGGCAACATCACCCAAGTAGAACGTGCTAAGTAAATTCCGCTATTGGTATCCGCATAAAGAAAGGCACCAATGGGCGTACCAAGCGCAAGGTATACAGGGATAAAGCAGAAACAGATGAAGATGGTGAATTGCAATACGGTGCGAATTTGGCGGCGTACAGCGGGCCATTGCTGTGCATTAATCATATTTGATAGTTCGGGAACTAGGGCTGTCGCTAAGGAAGAAATAACCGTAGAGGGTACGGTAAGCAAGGGAAGTGTCATGCCGCTGATAATGCCTAGGTGGGCAATCGCCGTTGTATTTTGCCAACCGGCGGCAACTAAACGTAATGGTAATAAAATGGTAATAATCGGAATGGTTAAACTCGAGAAGAGGCGGACTCCGGTAATCGGAGTGGCTGCTTTGATTAAAGGTTTAATGAATGGTTTTGATGGCTCTGTGCCTGGTTGCCAGTGGTGGCAACGAATAAAAATAATAATGACGACCAAAGCCGAAATAATACAGGCGCCTGTAAAAGACCAGGCGGCTAAATGTGCCATATCGGCAAAATAAAAAGCAATACCCAGTAGTGGCACAAAAATTACCACACGTGCAACTTGTTCTACCAGTTCGGTTAAACCGAGTAAGAAGAATTTTTTTTCGCCCCACCAAATTGAACGCAAGACGCTGTAGATACTACTGGCGACCAATGCGGGTAACAGGGCAAATAAAATTCCTAAACATCGTTCATCAGTAAAAATAAAACCAAAAAATTTCTGACCCAATAATACTGTGATGCAGAGTAGTGCAGAAACTGAAATACCTATTAACAAACCAGCAATGGTCAAAGAACGGACTTTGGGACTGTTCTTTGGATACTTGGCAACTTCACGGGATATGACAAGCGGTAGACCACTGCTAATTGTCGTTAATAATATCATAAAGATGCTGAGTGCCATTTGATAAACACCCAGCATCTCAGCGCCGAGAAGGCGAGATAAAAATATGCGAAATACAAAACCGATAAAGCGTGTTAGTGCCGCAAAGGCTGTAATTACAAGCACGGATTTGGTGAATGCACGCATACACATGAATATGTTTGTAAAAGTTAAATATGAAAAAGGTAAGTTATTTGAAATTGCTGTAGCATGTGGGGTTGCTCCTTGTACGATAATCTTAGCCAATCAATGTCGCAATGAAGAAGAATTGCCGGCTGAAATATTAGTGCCGGTATCAACGCCAGTTTGTTGTGAGGTGATAGATTACCCAAAATAATAAGTTTGGTTTTTGTGGTCAATAAATTTGATTAAATTTTTGTCACGAGTACAGCTGATGTTTTTTCTTAATGCAATGGTGTCTTCGTTATCTGCGGTTAAATCAATAATAATATTTTCGTGGTTGCGTACAAAGCCTTGTTTAAATTCAAGGATGTAAATATTATTTTCTTGTGTGTAAGTACCAATAGCAGTTAGGGCTACGCCTTTTTCTTTGTGTTCAATATGAATTTGAAATGTCCCATTATCATGGAATTGTAATTTAGATTGTTCGGTAAAGTCGGAAATCTTAAGGTCTGTACTGTCACCTAATTTAACTAATTTGTAGGCATCGTCTTGATTAAAAAAAGCAAAGAAAACAAAAACTGCAACACAGATTAAAACAACAGTAATAGCGAACGCAATTAGGGTAATTCTAACTTTACGGTTCATGCGGTAACCTCCTTAGAAAAAACTAAAAGCGTAACTTGATACTCAAGTGATTTAATATCTTCGGCATTTTGAGAAATAACGTGGACAGAGTGGGATTCAACGCTGTTAATTTCAATACTATCTTTGGTGCTAATTGCTTGTAAGTGTTGGATTTTTGTGTCTTCACCGTTTTCACCTGCGTAAAGGATATATGCGAAATCTATAGTAGTTTTTTGTGTGCTTTCATGATAATTTGTCACAATGAATTGAATCGGGGCAGTAATGCCTGTTTCGGTGTCGGTGGTTGCAATCAATCCGTCTAAATAAAGTTCGCCGGTTTTTTGATCTTCGTTAACTTTAAAATAACTAAAATAACTGGCTGCATTGATGGTAGCGCCTTTAAAACGGTCTGTGGGACGAATTTCCTTTAAATAGTATTCTTTACCAAATTCAATCTTGCCGGTAATAGGACCTTGCTCACGCATGAAAAAGAAGCCAACAATAGCGGCAATTATAATTATGGCAATCACACCCAAAATTACAATTTTAGTTATTTTGCGGTTCATCTGTTACATTATCTACTTTTGCTGCTTTTTGGGCAACAATTTTATTGCGTTGATTTTTTAAACGCATATCACGAGCGTATGATGTTGTTTTCTTGGTAATGTGTTTATCAAATTTAATTTTACGCAATAAGAAAGCAGTGATACCTAAGAGCAGAGCAAAGGCGGTAATCAAAGAAGGAATTAAGTACCACCAATTTTCACCAAAGAAATTGTTGTCCGTAGTTTCGGTGCTGGTGTCTTCTTCGGTTTCTTCTTGGCTAGCAACGGTTAATAATTTGATGCGGCTATCACTGTCGGTTGCTTCTTTAATTAAATTGTA
>JAFUJE010000027.1 GCA_017473795.1 Clostridia bacterium | reverse complement strand
AATTGCAGTTTCATGAAATTACTTTTGGTTTTATAAATCCGAGCCAAATTTTATAAAAGCTCAAGAAAATTTATAAATTTAGGAGAGTGTTTAAGTATGAATAGAGATATAGCGAGAGTAGAAAAAGATTTGTTGTTTGATAAATCTCTTTTTATAAAAACTGCTGTTGAGGTTTATTTTAAAAAAGAACTAGAAATTTTTTATTTAAATCAAAAAATGTTGGAATTTTTAATTTCGCAAAAAAAAATCGGTAGAAAAATTTATTTAGTTTCGGATTTTTATTGCCAATCAAATATTATCAAAAAATGGTTTGAAGAATTAAAAATACTCGATTGTTTTGAAAATGTTTTTAGTTCTAGTGACTTTAATAAAGAAAAGGCTACAACTAAAATATATAAACATTTAATTGAATATTTACAACTGAACCCAAAAAATGTAATAATGTTAGGAGATAATCAGTGGTCAGATGTCTTAATGGCAAAAAAATGTAAATTACAGGCCAAGAGGGTAAAAAAACTAAGGAGATATAATGAAATCTAAACCAATGATAGACGAAGCATGGGATAATATTTTTAAAAAATACTCAGAAAATAATTTTTCTAATCATGCTTTTCCACTTTATTTGTTTACCGAAAGATTATATCAGGAATTAGTGCAAAATAATTGTAATGACGTTTTGTTTATGTCTAGGGAAGGGCAATTCTTAAAAAAACTTTTTGAAAGGTATTGCGAAATTAGAAAAGAATGTGGCCATGAAGTTAAAAACATTAAAACACACTATTTTCTCGGTTCAAGAAATTCAATCATGACAGCCAGCGTGAAACCGCTTAAAGAAGAAACTTTTGATTTTATGTTCCGATTTTTTAAATATTTTATTAGTCCGAAAATGTTTATGTTTAGTATTGGTTTTACAGATAAACAAATTGAAGAAGTTGAAAAAACTTTCGGCAAAAAAATAAATCGACACTGTCTTAATTTTAAAACATCAAGTACATTTAAAAAATTAAAAACAAACCCAACTTTTATTAAATTTTATGAAGAAAATCGTCAAAAACAATCAACAGCATTTGAAAAATACATGAGTGGTTTTAATCTTGATTATAAAAAAGATGGTTTAACGTTTGTTGATATTGGCTACCATGGCACGATGCAAGATTTAATTTTTAAATTTTTTAACCAAGAAATTAAGACACATGGTTACTTTATTAAAAGCAGAGCAACCCAAAGTGAAAATAATACTAAAATGGGGCTTTTGAGTGATAATGCTAAAAAGGACTTACTTGGGTCAAAAGTTACAAAATATGATTCCTTTAACTACGAACAAATTTTAAGAGCGGATCATGGTCGCTGTTTGGGATATGAAATTATTAATGATGATACCGCAATTGCTTTAATTGACGAAAAGCATGGCGATGTTGAAGTTTATGAAAAATATATAAAAAAAATGCAAAATGAAATTTTTGATAAATTTGAACTTATTGCAAAAAAGTGCTTAACTGAAAATTGCAACTCAGCCTTGATTTGCACGATTTACTTTTATTATTTAGTAAAAAATAAAACAAAACAAGATTTTAAATGGATTATGGATATGCAAGATTCTCATCACGATGATTTTGGTTATGTCGGCTATCCGGCTAGGGCCTTTGCAAGGTCGTTAAGAAAATTAGTTTTTACTGTGAAAGATAAACTCTTTGTTTTGAGAAATCGAGGTTACATAAATAAATTAAAAAAAGAACTACTAAAAAAATAATTAATAGAGTTTTAATATGTGGGGAGTATATGAACATAATTTATGAAACGGAAAGGTTGATTATTCGACGATGGGAAGATGATGATTGTCAAGATTTGTTTGAATATGCTGGCGATGAGAGTGTGACTAAGTTTTTAAATTTTCCAACGTATCAATCTTTGCAAGATGCTAAAGAACGCATCGCTTTTTTAAAGCAGCAATATCAAGAAAAGTCAGTTCAGGCTGATTATTGTATAGAACATAAAGCAACACAAAAAGTTATTGGCGCCATTAGCAATTGTCACTACCGTCAGGAAAATGAAGGCGAAGTAGAAATTGGTTATGTCCTAAATTCAAAGTTCCAAGGCCAAGGTTTTATGACTGAGGCTTTGCTGGGAATGTTTAAATATCTCAAGCAAAATAAAATTGCTAAACGCATTATTGCTCGGCACGATGTAGAAAATATTAAGAGTGGTAATGTCATGAGAAGGGCAGGAATGACCCTAGAAGGCGTTTTGCGTAAGGCTGGTGCAAATAACTACCACACCCGCCATGATCTAGCGTTGTATTCAATCTTGGACGAAGAGATAAGAATCTAAGAAAGAAAACGTGGTTCAATCTTTTTGAATAACAAATATGGATAGTGTTATGGCAGTGCTTTGTTGTTGTAATAATTTTTGTTCTGATGCTTGTAAGTTTTTTATAATTGGGTAAAAAAAGTTTTGCTTACTGAATTTATATAGGTATACTAATGTTTGATAGGGGGATTTTATGATTTATTTTGTACGACATGGACAGACCAATTCGAATTTAAACAAACTGTTTCCGACGCCCGATGTGCCTTTAAATGAGAAGGGTTTTGAACAAGCACAGCAAACGGCGTTATCTTTAAAAGATGTGGAATTTGCGGCATGCTATTGTTCGCCTTTAATCAGGGCAAAGCAAACTTGCGCAGAAATTTTAAAGTATCATTCAAATCTAGTTCCTAATTATGACGTACGCTTGCAGGCACGTTATTATGGAAAGCTGGAAGACCAACCAACTGAAGCCCTAACATTTAATCGTTGGAAAATTGGTGTCTATGATGAACAAGTCAAAAGTTTAGGTATGGAAACCGTCACCGATTTATATCAACGTATCTCATCTTTCTTTGACGAAGTCTTGCAAAAGCATCTTCACCAAAATATTCTAGTGGTGGGACACAGTTGTGTTGGACGTGTGACAGCAGGGTATTTTAATGGAGTACCTGAAGACCAAGACTTCTCAAGTTTGAAAATTTCTAATGCAAAAGTTGTGATTTTTGATAAATAAACGATAATTTTATGTTTAAAATCGTCATGATATATCTTGTGGTCTAAATTTTTAAACACCACAAGATGTAGTTTATTTTTCTTGACAATGAAAAAAGTTGTGCTAACATATGAATGTACGGTCGCCATGGCGGCATTAAAAGGAAGAAACATGAAAATCGTAAAACGAAATGGAAAAATTGTTGACTTCGATGCCAACAAAATCAAAATCGCAATTAAGAAAGCTAATCGTGAAGTTGATGAAAAGGAACAGGCGACTGACGCTGAAATCGAACAAATTTTAACGTACATTACTGGCTTGAAAAAGAAACGTTTATTGGTGGAAGATATACAAGATATTATTGAACATCGTTTAATGATGTTAGGTCATTATGCTTTGGCTAAACGTTATATTATTTATCGTTATACTCGGGAGTTAGTGCGTCAAAGCAATACCACTGACGTTGCAATTAAAGAATTGATTAACGGTGAGAGTGAATATTGGAATACTGAAAATTCCAACAAAAATGCTCGAGTATTTACAACACAACGTGACTATATCGCTGGAATT
>JAFUJE010000026.1 GCA_017473795.1 Clostridia bacterium | reverse complement strand
GTTATAAATAATTAGATTAAAAATAAAAGGAGAAAAAAAATGATTAAAAAAGTTTTGAAATACGTTGGTATTACTTTGGCAATCTTAGCCGGGTTACCGTTAATCGTGGCTCCACTATCTTACCATTTCAAGGTGGCAGGTGTGGGCGACAACGAAGCAATCGGGCTGTTCACCGATTTGGAAAGTCGTGATTGGACAATTAAAGACTTTAATCCTTTCTGGATTAACGCAATCAGAGTTTTGGTGATTGCTGCCTTGGTTGTCGGTGTTGTCATGTTAGTAATTGCTTTGTTAAATGATTTAAAGGTTTTAAAATTGCAAGGTTTGGAAAAAATCTTGGCGGTTGTCTTAATGGTAATTGGTTTTGCGGCATTAGTAACCGTAATTGTGAACCAATTTGCAAACAGTAGTTACGAAACAGTCGAAGTTCTTGGCGAAAGTGTTGCGACAGGTGCCGGATTAACCGCGAATGTAATGGGCTGGTTGTCTCCAGTATTTGCTTTGGTTGGTGCAGGCTTGGCTTTTGTTACAGTGGAGACTAAAAAGAAAAGCAAAAAAAGAAAATGATCTTACTTAACACGAAAGCGCACCATCAACGGTGCGTTTTTTTTTGCACATAAATTTGTGTGGGTATTGACTTTTGGGTCGGTAATTTTTTAAAATATATGGATGAAATTAAAAAAATTTTTGCAGAAATTTTTTAGTAAAAAAAACTTGCGTCAAGTACAGCAAGTAAGTGTTGTACAAACCGAGCAAACAGCGGCACAAATATCGCCGTCTTTGCAAGATGACACAGAACAACAACGTTTAGACAAAATTTATCATGCATTAAATAATCATTTGGAAGAAATATTTCCCAGTAATGAGTATGTCATTGAAAATTTAAAAAAATTACGTAAGCACGAACGTTGCATGCCTGACGGACAAAGAACAACAGAATATGCTCGTAATTATTTAGGCGATTTTGATCAATACCATTTATTTTTCTTTTCCCGTGATGTTTCCTGGTTAACGGAATATGTCAGCAGAATAATTACGAAAATTTGCCGAGCACAAATCAATGATAAAGATAAAGTTGAAACAACTGCTTTGATGCACTCGATTAGTTACAGAGATTTGAAAAAGTATTTTCAGACAGACAAGTTTAAAAAACGACGTTCTACTTTTGAACACAATGTAATTGGTGCTTATCTAGAATTAGCGCAGGATTGCGAAGTTGATGATTTTTATATGACGGCGCAAGAGAAAAAACAAAGAGCGGCTGGGACTGATTACGACATAGTTTTCCGTGATGATGCTGTCAAGGCTTTGTGCTATTTGGGTTTAAATGCTAACGTAATCGAAAAATGTTTGGAAAAGTGGCCGCTTAAATGGCGTGTTCCGGTTCGTGAAAAAGCTTTTGTCAATCATTTTGATCAATCCGAAATTAAGTTATTGAATGATAATCAAGACTTTTTAATGCAGGCTATGCCTGATGCGGTAAAACAATTACAAAATCGCCGTGAAGACCTTTTTATCAAGTGGGATATGCTACGTGATTATGAATATTATCAAGCTCATAAAGAAGCAATTAACACTTGGACGCAAAGAGTTACTGTGCCGATGAAATTTACACCGGAAGAAGTAAAGTTTTTAACTTCTAAAACCAAAGCAAGTTTTGCGATGTTTAAAACAAGTTTGCATGAAATTGTCGAGCAAGTTAAGTTATTTAAGATTTTATTCAATAATGGTTCTAGCCAAAATCGTGGCGGACGTACACAATAAATAAAAAGCGCACCATCAACGGTGCGTTTTTTTAAGGAAAATTATTTTTGGTGGGACAAGTGGTAATAAATTAAGTCGACGGTGTTTGCGATGCCGATGTTGGCATTAATGCAGAGGTCGTAATTTTCTTTGGCGCCCCAGGTTTGACCCGTGGTTTCTTGGTAGAATCTGGCACGGTGTTTGTCTGATTTTAAAATGTTTTCCTGAGCGGTAGGGGCAGTGTCTTGGTAATTTTGCATGACACGTTGTTGTTTGTAAGCCATGTCGGCATAAATGAAAATTCGGTAAGGGTGGTAATCTTTTAAAATGTAATCGGCACATCGCCCAACAATCACGCAGGAGCCTTGTTTTGCAATGGTGTTGAGTACTCTGTTTTGTGCTTGTTGAGCGATAGCTGTTGGCGTTTTGGTTAAATACAAGTCGTACATTGGTTGCGTGCCTTTATTTTCAAGTTGGTTTAGGTAATCGACGGCTAAGCCGGTGTCTTGTGCAACTAAAGACGTTAATTCTTTATCGTAGCAGGGGATACCCAATTTTTTTGCTAAGGCAAAGGCGATTTCACGGCCACCGGCTCCGTGTTCACGGGAAATAGTAATAATTATTCCGGGCTGAGATGTTTGCACCGTTGCTTGATTGGTATTGGTCGTGTTGGTGGCGGATAATTTAGCAAAGTTACGGAAAACAATGATTAAGAAGATAATTGCCAGAACTGTGGTTAAAATATCGCTAATCGGGGCGGACCATAAGAAAGCGTCGACGCCGAAATTGGCAAGGATAAAGGTTAATGGTATCAAGAATAATAAATCACGGCACATCGCTATTAATGTGGATTTAACCGGTTTTTCGATGGCTTGGAAGAAAATTGCCGTGGCTTTGGTGAAACAGGTTAAAAGCATCATGCACATGTAAATCGTAAAACATTTTACCCCGAAGTCAGAAACTTGGGAGTAGCCGAAAATAGCAAAAATTTGTCGGGGGAAAGACAGGAACAAAACGGTGGCGGTTAAGCCGACAACTAAACTTATGCCCATAATATATTGAAAAGTTTGTTTGACTCGGTCAAATCTGCGGGCGCCGTAATTATAACCGATGATTGGCTGACCACCGCAAGCAATACCAACGATTATACTGATGACAATTCCGAAAACTTTAAACGCAATGGTTAACATTCCAATGGCACTGTTATCGGCGGGTAATAAACTGGTAATCACATTATTGTTAATGACGGAAACAAGCACAATCGAAACTTGGGTTAAGAAACTGGAAATGCCGAGTTTGGCTACCGAACCAAGTAATTTAAAATTGGGTAAGAAATCCGTGATTTTCAGTTGAAAGGTTTTAGCACGGAAAAGGTAGGCTACGCTGAGTGCAAACGTCACAAATTGACCGATAAAGGTTGCCAGTGCTGCACCTTGCATGCCCATTTGGCAAGCGAACAAGAAAATCGGGTCCAAGATAATGTTTGTAATGGCTCCGGCAATCATGGAAAACATGGCGTATTTGGGACTGCCGTCGGCACGGATAATGGGGTTGATAATTGTGCCCACGATAAAGAGTGGAAAGCCGAGAATAATCAAAGTTGAATAGTTTAAGGCGAAAGGCAAGATAACTTGGTTAGCACCGAAAACAGATAAGATTGGTTGGGCAAAAATCAGGCACACGGTCATTAGAACTAGACTGATAATTAAACCACATGACAAGTTAGCGGCGACAGTTTTGCTGTTATTTTGGTTGTTGTTTTGTCCTTGGTTAATGCTGAGTTTGGCGGCAATTCCGTCACCCAAAAGCAAAGCAATGGCTAAAGCAATGACGGTAAGTGGGTAAACAATACCGGTGGCTGTGTTGCCAAGTTCACCCAGCCCGGGGGTAAAGCCGATAAAAATTTGGTCGACAATATTGTACAAGGCTTGCACTACCAGTGAAATAACGCAAGGCACTGCAAACATACGTAAAAGTTTGCCGACTTTTGCTTCTTCTAAAAATTTGTTTTTCATATGTCTCCTTTTGATTGGACTCTTTTTATTCAGTAAAGGTACCTTGAAAACTCTGTTGAACAAAATAACACAAAATTAAAAAAAGTCAAAGCAACAAAAAAAAGACCCGTTATTGCGAGTCCTTTTTGTTTAATTATGCCTTGTGTTCTGGTAGCAGTGGGGCTGGTTTCAGGCGGGGGCGACGGTGTGTTAATTTGTAAATCAGCCACCATGCCAGACTGGCACTGGCGAAGACAATGATGATAATGCCGAACCAGTTAACGCTGTTGACTGCGTCTTCCGTGTGTTGGGCGTTTTTATTTTGTACTTCGACGATTAAGGTATTCACGGCTTTTTCTTTTTGGGCGTCAAAGTTTTTCATAATGGCGGCGTAAGTGACGTTATCGGCATTCGGGAACACAGTGCAAGCGTAGTTGATGTCTGGATTGAAAATTCCGTCGACATTGTCTGCGCTACTGTTGTCTAAGTCGTCTGGTACTTCGTAATCGGCTTTTAAGTCATCAATTGCTTCGCCCACTGCTACCATTTGGCTACCAACGTAGTCGATGTTACGGGCGGCGTTTTCATCGTCTAATAAGAAATTTATAAACGCATAAGCAGCGTCGGTGTTTTGTGCATAAGTCGGAATCGCAAAGTTATCTGTCCACAAATTGGTACCGTTGGGTGCGTAGTAGCGTAATGGATTTTCGCCGTCTTCGCTTTCTTCCATTAATTCGTACATGGCTAAGCCAGCGTCGCAACTCCAGAATAAACCATAAGCAAATTTATCATCGTTCGGGTCCATGAATGATTTTTTACCGTTGTCGTTTTCGTAGGTTGGGTCCATGGTAATAATTTGTTCCATTAAAACTTTGCGGGCGTCTTCAATGTCGTAGTCGCCGTTCATGTTGATAATGTTTTGTAATAAACGGTTGTCGTAGTTACCGGCTCCGTCGGTTTGGTCCATGTAAATGGCGTTTTTAATTTCGCCACTTGGGTTGTTGTCTTTTTGGGCGCTGTAAATCATAGCAATGGCAATGGAGTCACGGGCCGATTTCTTCATGGTAATACGGCCTTCGTAAGCGGTTGTGCCACCTTCGCCGAACAAGACGCCGAAACCGTATTGGGTTAATAATGTTTCAAATTTATCCAAGTCTATTTTGGTTTCGTCAGCCATTTTTTCAATGACACGGGTGTCATACATGATGCCCAAGGTACCAATCATGTAAGGAATTGCCCAAACTTGATTAGCGACAAGGTTATTATTAGCATCGTAGACATCAGTGAAAGGTTTGGTACGGTCGAGGATACTTTGGTCCAATTCGACTTCGTCGGAAATACGGGTCATATCAATTGTTTGCAATAAACCGTCTTGTGCCATTTTTTCAACCATATATTCGGAAGGGAAAATTAAATCGTAGTCGGCGTGTTGAGTGTTAATTTTACTGTACAATTCTTCGTTGTCGGCAAAGGTATGATATTCAATACGGAATTTATCAGCGTTAGGCACGCCTTGTTTGGCTAATTGTTCACGGTAGGAATCGGTAAATTCGTCAAGTAATTCGGTTTCGATATAATCTTCCCAGTTGTAAACTTTCAAAACCATGCTACGTGGCGTTAAGTTATTGATAATAACTGGAATGACACCGGCTCCGGTTAATAATAAAATACCTGCTAAAATACCTGCGACTAATTTGCGGTTGATTTTGATACCTTTACGGACACGGGCAGCGTTTAAGTTCATTACGACCAAAACAATTAAAATTACAATGAAGATAATGGTGGTTAAAGCTTTGAAAGCGTCCGGAATGTCACGACGACTGATAGCACCGTAGATAACGGTAGAAATGGTGGGGACACCGCTGTTATTGTATTGGGTAATTACGAAGTCGTCTAAAGACAAGGTGAAACCTAATAAAAAGGCTTGTAACATAGCGGGAACTAGTTGTGGAATAATCACGCTGGTAAAGGCTTTGAACGGGGAAGCGCCCAAATCCAAGGCGGCGTCGATTAAGTTCGCATCTAACTGACGCATTTTGGGTAAAATGGTTAACAAGCAGAATGGCAAAGCAATTAAGATGTGGGCTAATAATAATTTTAACAAACCAAAGTTGGCTAAACCAACACTCACGAATAACAGCACCAAACTAAACGAAGTGACGATGTCGGCGTTGATAACGGGTAATTGGTTCACTGCCATGGTGACGGCACGGGTACGTTTGCCCATATACAAGATACCGGTGGCTGCCATAGCGGCAATAATGGTTGCAATCACAGAAGCAACGACCGCAATTAACAAAGTATTCCCAACAGCCGACATATATTCGGAGGTGGTAAATAATTGAACGTAAAAATCTAAACCGTCACTGAATGATAAGAAGACAAGTAAGAGAATTGGCAAATAAATGATTGCCATAATCAAGAAAACAAAAGTCAAACCCATTACGCAAGACCTCCTTGTTTTTTATTGTTGCCGATGCGGGAAACGCAGTTGGCAATGAAGACGGATAAGCCGACTAAGGCTAACAATACTAACGCAATCACGGCGGCACCCGACTTATTGTCTTTAGTGAACATAATATTTAACTGTTCGCCAATCATGAAGGTGCTTTGGTTGCCTAAGTATTCGCTCATGTAATATGTCGATACAGCAGGTGTGAAAACCATTAAGAAACCGCTGATAATTCCGGACATTGACAATGGCAAAACAACTTTAAAGAAAGTTACCATTGGGGAAGCGCCCAAGTCGGCACTAACTTCCAAATAAGATTTAGGAATCCCGGTAATCACCAAATAAATCGGCATTAACATAAATGGTAAATAATCAATAATTAAACCTAAGGTTAACAAGGTTTCGCCGGCTTCAAAGTTAATCATGGTTGATAATTCTTTTAAGGCGATAGTACGCAATAAACCGTTAATCCACATTGGTGCGACCAAAGCCATAAGAATCATGTATTGCACAGTTTTGGAACGAATTTTCGCAATGATGTAGGCTAAAGGGAAACCAATTAAAATACATGACAAAGCGGCGGTTAAAGCAATACGAAGACTGCGGCCGATCGTGGCCCATTGACTACAGTCGGTAAAGAAAGCGGTGGCTTCGTCCAAAGAAAAACCATTTTCCCCGAAGAACGCAAAGCCGAACAGCATAAACAACGGAACGACCACAAAAATAAACATATAAATGACGTAAGGGAGGGCAAAGAGACTGCGTGTATTAAAATTAATCTTTTTCATCGTGGCGCACCTTAATATCTTCTTTTTTGATGACCAGACCAACACGGTCGTCGGTGTTCCAGTCGTACGGCGTATCCACGATTAACGCCGTATCATTATCCAGCCAAATTTTGACTTGGTAGTATTTGCCCTTATAAATCATGTCGGTAATGTTACCGCTGATTTGTCCTTCGTTTTCGTCGTCGGTTAATTCAATTTTATCAAAGTCGATGGTTGCAATGACTTTATCGCCTTTCGCAAATGTTTCACCTGCTGTCGGTGTGAACTCAAAATCTACGTCGCCGATAGTGATGGTATTTTCGCCAACAATTTCGGTTTTGTATTCGTTGGTGATAGCTTCTTTCGGCATAACGTGAATGCCGTCGGGTGCAATGCTCATCATAATTTTGTCGCCGACATTATATGATTTGGTGTTTTTGGCAGACAATTCATAGTTATCTAAAACTACGGTAATATCATAGAACGTACCTTTGAAAACAACGTTCATGACGGTGCCTTCAAATTGTGGTTCACGGGGATTAATTTTGATGTCTTCAGGACGGACCACAATATCAACTGGTTCGTTAGGTTTAAAGCCTTTATCCGTGCAAGGAAATTGGTGTCCAAAGAATTCAACCAAATTATCTTTAATCATTTTACCCGAGATAATGTTACTTTCGCCGATAAAGTCAGCGGTGTAAGCATTTTGGGGTTCATCGTAAATTTTCTTCGGGGTACCAATTTGTTGGATTTGACCATCACGCATAACTACAATCGTATCACTCATAGTCATGGCTTCTTCTTGGTCATGGGTAACGTAAATAAAGGTAATCCCCAATTCTTTGTGCAAACGACGTAACTCAATTTGCATTTCTTTACGCATCTTTAAATCAAGTGCGGATAATGGTTCGTCCAAAAGTAAAACTTTGGGTTCATTAACAATCGCACGAGCGATGGCGATACGTTGTTGTTGTCCGCCGGAAAGACTGTCAATGTCACGGTGACCGTAATCAGCTAAGTCCACTAAGTGCAAAGCACGGTCGACTTTTTCTTTGATTTCTTCTTGGCTGAGTAAACGATAGCCTTTTTTGGCAGTTGCATCGGGAACGGTCTTTAATTTCAAGCCGTAAGCGATGTTGTTAAAAACGTTTAAGTGTGGAAATAAAGCGTATTTTTGGAAGACGGTATTAATGTTACGTTTGTACGGTGGTACTTTGGTAACGTCCGTACCTTCCAAATAAATTGCACCCTCGGTTGGTTGTTCAAAACCCGCAATCATACGTAAGATGGTGGTTTTACCACAACCGGACGGACCCAAGATGGTCACGAAATCTCCTTTTTTAATGGATAAGGAAACGTCATCTACGGCCTTTTCCTTGTCGTAGATTTTTACGACGTTTTTTAGTTCGATAATTTTTTCTCCTGTGAATTTTGCCACTGCATAAAACCCTACCTTTTATTAAAATTTTTGCCGTTTTTTGGCTTTAAAAATTGAGTTATTATGCAATTTACAGCACGCATTGTCAATAATAAATTTGTGAAAAGTACAGCTTATTTAACAAATATTTTTGTGCGTGGTTTTTTTATCTTCGTGGCATTGGATTTATTGTTGCGTCAGTGGTTTTGGGCGTTGCTTTTGGCGGTCGGAATTAACCTGATTTACGAGTTAACTGCGGGACGTAAATTTTGGCAAGCGTTAAAAAATACACCCAAAAAACCACGTCGGAATTGGCGGATTGTCTTGCGTGATTTATGGCGCCGGGCTTTTGCTCGTGAACGGACTAAGGGGTTGGTTTTTGCCGGAATAATATTATTGTTGACCAGTTATGTAGTCAAATTTCAAATCTATTACATTGTGGTTGCTTGTATCGTTTTTAGTTTAGCAGCGATTAGTCGCTTTGCACCGCCGACAAAAACTGATATAATCAAGCATGAATCGTCGTGCGACCCAAACGTTAGCCCGCAAAATTGCCCACCGTCTGCAACACAGTAACGGGGGAATTGTTTTATTGCATGGGGAAATGGGTGCCGGTAAAACGACTTTGGTCGGTGATATTGTGCGGATTTTATGCCCAGAGGCTTTACCGGCCAGTCCGACCTATACCATTATTAATCAGTATGCGGAAAATATCTTTCATGCTGATTTATACCGTTTATGGGAAAACGAGCACCAGACTTGGGACGCCGTGATGCAGGGGACGGGCTTAGCCGATTTATGTGTGCCCGGTAATTATGTTTTTATCGAGTGGCCGAATGACTTACAATTACCCGGAGCAATCCATATTACAATTAAAATCAAGGAGGACGGCAACCGTGAATTTATTATTGCTGGATAGTACCCAAACACAGTTGGTGGTAGCTTTGGCGGTGGATGGCGTGATTACGCAAACCAAAACTTGTGATGAACAACGTCAGCATGATAAAAACATTAACCGCTTAATTCGTGAGTTAGGTGTTCCACAGTTTGATGCGGTGGCGGTTGTTACGGGACCGGGTTCTTGGACGGGAATTCGTGTCGGGCTTGCGGTGGCAAAAGCGTTTGCTTATGCGCAAAATATTCCGGTAATTGCTTTGACCGAACGTTTAGATGTTGACGAAGCCATGCGTAAATACCGAGCCGGTGAGACTGTCAGTCCTTTTGCATTACAACCTTTTTATAACGGCGAATTTATTGTTAAAAAATAATCCGGCGGTATTGACTATTCGTGTTTTCATGTTAAAATTAAAAAATGAAGGAAGGAAAGATTATGGGAACTGATTGCAATATCAACACGAAAAGGGAAATTTACAATAATAAAAGAAAGAAAGAACAAGACGAGTTAATGAGAAGTACGACACTGAAGAAAAAACGAAAGCAAATCTATCTTGCAAGAAGGGGTTATGAAGATTTGGTTGCCGCAGCATCGGAATTCGATGACGAAATAGTTGCTGCTTTTTCGGGTAAGTTGTCTAACTTAGTTAATCAAAGTTTTCATGAAGCCAGCATGCGTGATAAGCATTGTAAAGACGACTCTTGGGAAAAATAATTACTTATCATTAAAGATTACTGAGAAAAAATCGGTTGGATATTGACTTTTGGCAGTGAAGCCAGTTATATTGAATTAAGAATTTTAACAAGGAG